>NZ_CAOLGM010000019.1:40727-45949 GCF_948475835.1 uncultured Escherichia sp.
CGCTACCGCCCTCAACCTTGATACACTCGTTTCTGAACTGGAAATCGCTGGTGGCAATTGCAGTAGGCGTTATTGTCTCCTGGCTGGGTGGGCGCGGCGTGACCTTAATGGGCAGCCAGCCGCAACTGGTCGCCGGGCTGCTGGTAGGCACTGTTTTAGGCGTGGCGCTGTTTCGCGGCGTACCGGTCGGCCCGCTTATTGCCGCGGGTCTGGTTTCGCTGATTGTGGGGAAACAGTAGTTAATCCCGCAATATATCGGCCTGGCGTTTGCCCCAGGCCTTTCTTAAACATAGTAATAAAGGCCGTTGTTGAATCATACCCCAGCGTATGAGCAACTTTCTGTACAGTATCGCCTTTCACTAATCCCTGAAGCGCCATAATCAGCTGTAACTGCTGACGCCACTGGCGAAAACTCAACCCCGTCTCTTTCACTATCAGCCGGGCAAGATTGCGTTCACTCATCGCAAAAAAGCCAGCCCATTGCCCCAATGAGCCCCACTCGACGGGCTCTTTCGCCATCATCTCCACCATCGTGCGGATTTTAGGATGAGAAGAAACGGGCAAGTGCAGCTGTTGTTGTGGCTGCTGAGGGAGTTCATCAAACAGGACCTGAATTAATCTGCGGGTCATCGGCTCAGCACGCTGAGTCGTCGTCCTGTTTGCCAGGGTTAAAATCAATTCCCGGCATAAGGGCGATATTTTCAATGTGCAACATGTTGTCGGCATTGTCACTGCGCTGGGTTCGATAAACAGAAAACAGAGTTCAGCGTTAGCTGTCACTTGATTGCTATGTTCCACCCCGCCCGGTATCCAAACCGCATATTGCGGCGGCACCATCCACAAAGCATTTTCCACCGTACAGGTAATTGCACCATGTAATGCTAGTATCAGCTGTCCTTTGCGGTGCTGATGTACAGGACTGGTTAACTCATCCGTTCCGGCGTGAATACAAAATGCGACCGCGGCTTCATGGTGTCGGTCGGGTTCATAGCCATTGAGATTCAACCTGTGCATCATTTTGTCCGAATTTAGCGATAATTTGTCATTTTAGCTTGATTCAACATAACAATAAAAACGGTAAGGTACAGCCTCGTTTGTAACAATGAGAAGCATATGACCTGTTCAACTTCATTAAGCGGCAAAAACAGGATTGTCCTTATCGCTGGCATTCTGATGATTGCCACTACATTACGCGTCACCTTCACCGGCGCAGCACCGTTACTCGATACGATTCGTTCCGCTTACTCGCTGACGACAGCGCAAACCGGCTTATTAACCACCCTGCCATTATTGGCCTTTGCGCTAATCTCACCTTTGGCTGCCCCGGTGGCGCGACGTTTTGGTATGGAACGTAGCCTGTTTGCCGCGTTACTTTTGATCTGTGCAGGTATCGCAATTCGTTCTCTCCCTTCGCCTTACTTATTATTTGGCGGTACAGCGGTCATTGGCGGTGGGATTGCATTAGGCAATGTCTTACTGCCAGGATTAATTAAACGCGATTTCCCTCATTCCGTCGCCAGACTTACCGGCGCATATTCCCTGACAATGGGAGCTGCAGCGGCACTGGGATCGGCTATGGTCGTGCCGCTGGCTTTGAACGGTTTTGGCTGGCAAGGCGCGTTGTTCATGCTGATGTGTTTTCCTCTGCTGGCTCTTTTTTTATGGCTGCCACAGTGGCGAAGCCAACAACATGCAAATTTGAGTACCTCGCGCGCCTTACATACTCGGGGTATCTGGCGTTCGCCGCTTGCCTGGCAGGTCACATTGTTTCTTGGGATCAACTCACTGGTCTATTACGTGATTATTGGCTGGCTTCCGGCGATCCTCATCAGTCGCGGCTATAGCGAAGCACAGGCGGGTTCACTGCATGGTTTGCTGCAACTAGCCACAGCAGCTCCCGGTTTGCTGATCCCTCTTTTCTTACATCATGTGAAAGATCAGCGTGGTATTGCAGCGTTCGTTGCCTTGATGTGCGCAGTGGGCGCTGTTGGGCTCTGCTTTATGCCAGCGCACGCGATCACCTGGACTCTGCTTTTCGGTTTTGGTTCCGGCGCAACAATGATACTGGGGTTGACGTTCATTGGTCTTCGGGCAAGTTCTGCGCATCAGGCGGCGGCACTCTCGGGGATGGCACAATCCGTCGGGTATTTGCTGGCAGCCTGTGGGCCGCCGCTGATGGGTAAAATACACGATGCTAACGGTGACTGGTCCGTACCACTGATGGGTGTTGCCATACTTTCACTACTGATGGCGATTTTCGGACTTTGCGCCGGGAGAGACAAAGAAATTCGCTAATATCCGGTGCTATAGTGACGTGACAAATCATGCGTGAAAGGGAGAACAAACACGATGAATATTCAGTGCAAACGCGTTTATGATCCGGCTGAACAGAGCGATGGTTATCGCGTACTGGTCGACCGCCTCTGGCCGCGCGGTATCAAAAAAACCGATTTAGCCCTTGATGAGTGGGATAAAGAAATCACGCCGTCAACGGAACTGCGCAAAGCCTTTCACGGCGAAGTCGTCGATTTTGCAACCTTTCGCGAGCAATATCTTGCAGAACTGGCGCAACACGAGCAAGAAGGAAAGCGGCTGGCGGACATCGCCAAAAAACAGCCGCTGACCCTGCTCTACGCAGCAAAAAACACCACGCAGAACCATGCGCTGGTGCTGGCCGACTGGCTACGTAGCTTGTGATTTTAGTACAGCATCCGGCGGTTATTTTTCACCAGCCGGATGGTCCCGTCGCCACAATGCCCATTCATCAATCGTTTCACCGCCCGGTAATTTGCAATTGTTGCTGACCCCTTGCGCTGTCTGCACTGGAATGAGCGTCCCGCCCTTCTGCTGGCAATAGACCGACGCCGGATTTGCCATACCAATCTGCGGCGGTTTAGGTGCTTCTGGCTGAGAAGGGGTTGAACAACCAGCCAGGACCAGCAAGCAAGGCAGAACAAAACTGATAATTTTCATTTATTGATCTCACATATTTATCCAGACTTAGAGTATCGCGGTATCGTTTTGTTTTGCAGCACTATTTTTATTACATTCACTCAAATCATATTACGCCTTGTTTCATCTTTGTTGATGATGTTTTATCATGCCTGCAAAGATTAAATAATCAGCATTTACCCGCCGTATCCTGGAGTTGTTTCGTGTCAGATCAGATTATCGCCCGCGTCTCGCAATCCCTTGCCAAAGAACAGTCACTGGAAAGTCTGGTCCGACAGCTTCTGGAGATGCTGGAAATGGTCACTGATATGGAATCAACCTACCTGACCAAAGTGGATGTCGAAGCGCGCCTGCAGCATATTATGTTTGCCCGTAACAGCCAGAAAATGCACATCCCGGAGAATTTTACCGTCTCGTGGGATTACTCGTTATGCAAACGCGCCATTGATGAAAACTGCTTTTTCAGCGATGAAGTCCCTGACCGTTGGGGCGACTGTATTGCGGCACGCAATCTTGGCATCACCACATTTCTGAGCACGCCAATTCACTTACCGGATGGATCATTCTATGGCACGCTTTGCGCCGCCAGCAGTGAGAAGCGCCAGTGGAGTGAACGCGCGGAACAGGTTTTACAGTTATTCGCTGGACTGATTGCACAATATATTCAAAAAGAGGCGCTGGTTGAACAGCTGCGCGAAGCCAATGCTGCGCTGATTGCGCAATCGTATACCGACTCGTTAACCGGGCTACCGAATCGGCGGGCGATTTTTGAAAATCTGACGACGCTGTTTTCTCTCGCCCGGCATCTTAACCATAAGATAATGATCGCGTTTATCGATCTGGATAACTTCAAATTAATCAATGACCGTTTTGGTCATAATAGTGGCGATCTGTTTCTCATTCAGGTTGGCGAGCGCCTTAATACGCTCCAGCAAAATGGCGAAGTTATTGGTCGTCTCGGCGGTGATGAGTTTTTGGTTGTTTCACTAAACAACGAGAATGCGGATATTTCGTCGCTGCGAGAACGTATTCAACAGCAAATACGTGGAGAATATCACTTAGGTGATGTTGATTTGTATTATCCCGGTGCCAGTCTTGGCATAGTAGAAGTCGATCCTGAAACAACCGATGCAGACAGTGCCCTGCATGCTGCCGATATTGCGATGTATCAGGAGAAAAAACACAAACAGAAAACACCTTTTGTCGCGCATCCAGCGCTACATTCCTGAGGCGTATTCACATCCTTTTGATTGGTGATAACATGCGAATCGGTATTATTTTTCCGGTTGTAATCTTTATTACAGCGGTCGTATTTTTAGCATGGTTTTTTATTGGCGGCTATGCTGCCCCGGGAGCATAAAGATGAAAAAAACAACGATTATTATGATGGGTGTGGCGATTATTGTCGTTCTCGGCACTGAGCTGGGATGGTGGTAACGTCACCTCTAAAAAATAGCAAAGGCTGCCTGTGTGCAGCCTTTGTGCAATTTAAGCGTTAACTTTTAATCTTCCTGTAGATAAATAGCACGACAATCGCACCAATAACGGCAACCACGAAGCTGCCAAAATTGAAGCCATCGACTTTACCAAAGCCAAACAGTGTGCTGATCCATCCGCCGACTACGGCACCGACTATCCCCAGCAGAATAGTCATAAAGAATCCACCACCATCTTTACCTGGCATGATCCACTTCGCCAGAATACCGGCAATAAGCCCAAAAATAATCCATGACAGAATGCCCATTGTTTCCTCACTTATCTGTTTTGCATTAGCGGGTTAGTCGCTGATAAAAAGCATAGCACAACATCGGGAGGGCAAGATTTGTGACGAGCATCACGGAGGATTTTTTTGCGATGGCGCAGAAATTGCGCCATCAACGATCGGTGATAATTACCAACCACAAACATCATGTTCGTTTTCCGTGTCTTGACATCCTCCACGCCCTGAATGACGAGGATCCCTGCTACGTTCAGGCTGTCGCCTGAATCATTTCGGTGGGTTCCTGCTTCAACGGGCGGCCTGACTGCACCATCTCTCCACAGGCAAGAACGGCGTGCCCCGCCGCTAAAATGTTACGAGCGCCATTTACATCGGCGTTCGCTGTATATCCACATACCTGGCATCTGAATTTACTTTGTGACAGGCGGTTTTCTTTCGCTGTATGACCACAGCACGCGCAACGCTGGCTTGTGTACGCTGGCGGAACAGCAAGCACCTGACCGCCACGCCAGAGCTGCTTGTACTCAAGCTGGCGGCGCATTTCATACCA
>NZ_CAOLGM010000020.1:0-45879 GCF_948475835.1 uncultured Escherichia sp.
CATTATACAAATGGTGCTAAAAAAGAAAATTATTTTTACTGAAGATTAGTTTTTGCAATAAATTGAAATGTACTTCAACTTCAATTAATTGCACACAAAAACGCTTCCAACGACTATTTTTTTAGGAATATATTTATATTTACATGATATATAAACAAATAAAATATATTTGTGGTGTAAATATTATTGTTCTTTTAATATGCGTCCATAAAAAAAGGGAGACTTTGAAGTCTCCCTCCTCGCATTTATTTCAGTAGCAACATATTTCTAAATATGCGCCTCACGCAATACTTTCTGCTCTGGCTGACGAATTGTCGTAGAAAGCGCCAATGACAGAATCAGCAGGGCGAAAATCACGTAGAAGGTCACATAGAAGCCGCCAAACAGTGAGGCGATAATCGAACCACAAATGCTACCGATACCGAAACCGAGGTAAATCACACCGTAGTTTTTCGCCAGGTTATTGAGGCCGAAGAACTCACTGACCAGTGACGGAAAGACGGTAATAGTGCCGCCAAAGTTAAATGCCACGCAGGCAATCGCTGCAAAGAACGTCACTGCATTTAATGGTGCAAACAGCAGGGCCGCCATACCCACCAGCGAAATCACCTGACCAATGGTGATAACACGGATACGGGCAATTTTGTCAGACAGTATCCCCAGCACCAGACGACCTGAAAGGTTAGCGATGGAAATAACCGTTACTGCATTGGCTGCGGAAACCACATCAAGGTGTGCCAGACTTTGGGCGATATCTTTCGCTACCCCAATCACGTACAGGCCGCTCATGCAGGCAGTCAGGAACATTACCGCTAACATCCAGTACTGCGGTTTACGCATCGACTCTGCCAGCGTGTAATCTTTCTCCACCACACCATTGCTGGTTTTCACTTCCTGTTTTGGTGCGTCTTTCATTAACGTTGCGCCGAAAACAATCATCACCAGCGCAATCGCTCCCCAAATCACAAATGTTTTTTCCAAACCCACCGTTTCGAGCAGCTGCGTGTCGATAAATTTGAAACCCAGGCTACCCAGACCATAAGAACCGATAGCGAACGCGGAGATCAGACCTTTACGCTCCGGGAACCACTTCACGCAGTTAGAGAGCGTCAGCAGGTAACCCGCGCCATCCGCCAGACCGACCAGCACACCGGCGCTTAACCACAGCATCATCAGGTTGTTGGAATGCGCGGTCAGGAAGAAGCCTAATCCCAGCAAAATGCCGGAAGCCATGGTGACGCGTTTAACGCCAAAACGTTCCTGCAATTTGCCCGCAACAGAAGACGAAATTGCCAGCCCCAGACTTAACAAGCCGAAAGAGAAAGCGACCTGGCTTACCGGCGCATCCAGCTTGGCAGAAAGCGCGCCATTAAACAGGCTCCAGGTATAAACCGACCCCAGTGCAAACTGGGTAATGATAGTACCGATGAGTGTCAGCCAGCGGGTACGCTGATAATTTGAAGGTGTCATGGCAGTATTCCTGCAGTAATAAAAAGGAAAAATCTCTGCCGACAACCATAACGAAGTGCATTTTATGCCTGGGGAAAAACGGCATGAAATGCCATCAGAACGGAATGAAATGCCTTAGTTCAGGAATGAATGACGCGACAATTATTCACCAAATTTATTATTTGGTAAGTTAGCACCCACTATCGCCACAACTGTTGTTATTCAATGGTTTCAATTGTGACTGTTACGTTAAAATCTGGCGCTAACCCCCATCGTATACAGATAGTCGCTATTATTAGTGGTATTTTCTGCCTGAGTTAGCGCGGCATAGGCGGCAATATTTTGATTGAGCAACATATCAGCGCCTACGGTGACATCCAGCCAGTTGCCGTTCTGGTTTGTCGCCGTCATCCGGCTCAGGCCTGATTGCGCCTTCCAGATATTCTCGCCAAATTGCTGGTTATAGCTGATTTGCGCCCAGGGTCGGAGATCGCCAAGCCGGGAGTCAACACGCCAGCCTAAGCTACTCACGCTGGCATGCCATAACGGATCGGTCAGCGTGGTAGTACTGTCGCCAAACTCGTTATACATCGAGGTGGTTGTGCCATCGTAATGTAATGCCGCGACCGGGCCGGTTGTAACCTGTTCATATAAAGGAAAATTCCAGCCCATACTCATACTGCTGGTCACATCCACAGGAGTTTCTTCCGCCAGATTGACTTCCAGTCCCAGCGCCCTTTGGCTACTTTGAATACGTTGCGACAAAATATCGTTGTAATCAGGTTGATGATCACTATCCCAGGTGTAACGCTCTGTGGAATGTCCGGGTTGCGTATCAACGATATATTCTTGTTGCCAGGCGTAAGCTGTGTTGAGAAAAAAGGCACTGATTACCACGCTCGCCAGCAGGCTTAGCTGCCAGCGACCACCGCTTTTTTTTATGATCATTAACACGACTCCAGGGAAGAGCCGAATTCGGCAATATTATTGTCATTGTATGAAGGATATCGGGCATAGTAGCCCTGTATTAAATATTGACTTTTTCACCGATGCGTCAAGAAAAGCGGCTGAAATTTTTACGATCGGGTACATAGCGAGGGAAAGTATGGAACGTTGCGGCTGGGTGAGTCAGGACCCGCTTTATATTGCCTACCATGATAATGAATGGGGCGTGCCTGAAACTGACAGTAAAAAACTGTTCGAAATGATCTGCCTTGAAGGGCAGCAGGCTGGGTTATCGTGGATCACCGTCCTCAAAAAACGCGAAAACTATCGCGCCTGCTTTCATCAGTTCGATCCGGTGAAGGTCGCAGCAATGCAGGAAGAGGATGTCGAAAGACTGGTACAGGACGCCGGGATTATCCGCCATCGAGGGAAAATTCAGGCAATTATTGGTAATGCGCGGGCGTACCTGCAAATGGAACAGAACGGCGAACCGTTTGCCGACTTTGTCTGGTCGTTTGTAAATCATCAGCCACAGGTGACACAAGCCACAACGTTGAGCGAAATTCCCACATCTACGTCCGCCTCCGACGCTCTATCTAAAGCCCTGAAAAAGCGTGGTTTTAAGTTTGTCGGCACCACAATCTGTTACTCCTTTATGCAGGCATGTGGGCTGGTGAATGATCATGTGGTTGGCTGCTGTTGCTATCCGGGAAATAAACCATGATTCGGGAAGCGCAACGTTCAGAACTCCCCGCGATCCTCGAACTGTGGCTGGAAAGTACAACCTGGGGGCATCCCTTTATAAAAGCGAATTACTGGCGTGACTGCATTCCGCTGGTGCGGGATGCCTATCTTGCCAACGCGCAAAACTGGGTCTGGGAAGAGGACGGTAAGCTTCTCGGTTTTGTCAGCATTATGGAAGGCCGATTTCTGGCAGCAATGTTTGTCGCACCGAAGGCCGTCAGACGCGGTATTGGTAAGGCGCTGATGCAGTATGTGCAGCAGCGCTATCCCCATCTGATGCTGGAGGTTTATCAAAAAAATCAACCGGCGATAGATTTTTACCGTGCGCAGGGTTTTCACATTGTCGATTGCGCATGGCAGGATGAAACCCAACTACCCACCTGGATTATGAGCTGGCCGGTGGTTCAAACGCTGTAAGTGTCAGTTCCGGACCGTTGTATTTTTCCAGCCATGCCAGCGCCGTATTACCCGCACAGCCATTCCCCAGCCGCGAGCTGGGGAGATCTTTGGTCAGCACGTTCACTGCGCCGTTTTTACAAATACCGTCAGCGGTTAAATCCAGATCCGGCCATGCCCCTTCGTGAATGCAAATCACGCCAGGTTTAATTCCCTCGCTAATGACCGCTCCGGCAAGGATCTGCCCACGGGAGTTCCACACCCGCACCATATCCCCTTCGGTTATGCCGCGCGCCTGAGCATCGTCAGGATGAATGGTGACAGGCTCACGGTTTGCTACCGCGTACAATTCGCGCAGAGAACTGTAATTCAGCTGGCTGTGCAGGCGGTGCGCCGGATGGGCAGAAAGTACCTGCAACTGTTCTGGTTCGGCATTGCCCTGCCATTCGTCCGGCTCCAGCCACATTGGATGCCCAGGGCAATCCGGGTAACCGTAATCGGCAATACGCTGTGAGAAGATTTCAATCTTGCCGCTGGCGGTTTTTAACGGATGCGCCAGCGGATCGCGGCAAAAATCAGCGAAGCGAATAAACCGCTCGCTGTCCGGGTTTTCCGGCATCTCAATTAACTGGTTGGCTTGCCAGAACTCAGCAAATGGCGGCAATTCAACCTGCTGGCTTGCCCCGCGCTGCCGGGCAACGTTATAAAACGTTTCCAGCCATTGCAGCTGACTTTTTCCTTCCGTAAACCGCGCATAGCCGCCCTTCTCCCAACGTTCACTCAACTCGGCAAAAACATCAAAATCATTACGCGCTTCATAGCGTGGCGGCACCACTTGCTTCATCGGCACCAGATGCTGATTACTGTAATCACCGGTCATGGTGAGATCATTACGCTCAAAAGAGGTAGTCGCAGGCAGAACGATATCCGCGTGTTTCGCCGCCGCCGTCCAGAAGCATTCAGAGATCACCACCAGCTCCGGTTTTTGCCAGGCACGGATCAGACGATTGGTATCCTGATGATGAGTAAAGTTGGCACCGCCCGCCCACCAGATAAAACGAATATCCGGGAAATGTCGGTTCATACCGTTGTGTTGATATGCGCCACCAGGGTTTTCCAGTGCTTCAACAATGCGGGCAACAGGGATTTTATCCACCGCATCGCAGCCACCCGGCAAGCTGCCCTGCATGGAAGAGAGCACCGCAGAACGCCGCGTGGGGTTACCACCATTGGCAAAATGATAAGAAAGACCAAAACCGCCGCCGGGTGTGCCGATTTGCCCCAACATTGCCGCCAGCGTGACGATCATCCAGTGTTTTTGCTCACCAAACTGTTGGCGCTGCATTCCCCAGCCAGCCATCAGCATGGTCGTGTTTTGGTGGAAAAGAGCCGCCAGCTCGCGGATTTTCGCTGCGTTAACCCCACAAATCTCTGCCGCCCATTCGGCGTTTTTCGCTATTCCGTCACTCTCGCCCAGCAAATAAGAGGCGAAGACGGCATAACCTGTGGTGCAACGCGTCAGAAACGCTTCGTCGTGCCAACCATTTTCCACCAGCGTATGGGCGATCCCCAGCATCAGCGCAACATCGGTGCCCATGTGCGGTGCCACCCACTCCATTTTATCGCCAAAGAAATCGACGGTTTCCGATCGCATTGGATCAATACAGATCAGCTTTTTCCCGCTGTCACGCAGTGCGGAAAAGTAAGAAAGCCCCTGCTCATCAGATGCATTCCACGCAATTTTCAGCGTATTGAGTGGGTTAGCACTCCACAACACCACGACATCGCTATGTTCCAGCACCAGCGGCCAACTGGTTTGCTGTTGATAAACTTCGCTACCACCCACGACATACGGCATGATCGCCTGTGCCGCGCCGGTCGAATAATCCCCCAGATGCCCGGTATAACCGCCTGCCAGCGCCATATAGCGTTGTAATAATGTCGAGGCCTTATGCAGCACGCCGTTTGAACGCCAGCCGTAGGAACCAGCAAAAATCGATGCCGGACCATAAGCCTCACGAATGCGTTTATGTTGTTGGTGAATAAGATCCAGCGCCTCATCCCAACTCACGCGAACAAATTCATCCTGCCCACGAATGCCTTGCGGATTTTCCGGTGACGCAAGAAAGCCTTTGCGCACCATTGGAAATCGTACCCGTGTATTGCTGTGAACCTGGTCGCGAACCGCGCTCTGCAAGGAGTTTTCCATTCCTGTGGCTAACGCGCCATGCGAGCTAAACACGGTTTCGCCGTCGGTTTCAACCAGCATGGGCCCCCAATGGGCGGCAGTCAGAACGGAATATCGTGAGGATGAGTTGGCCAAACCGAAAACTCCTGAAAGGTTAGATGTATTGAGCAGTTAAATATTACTTACAAATTTCCGAGTATTCCCAGGAATAATCTTCATGTTCACGCGGCATAATCTCCCGCCACGGAACCCGTGGCAAAGAATAAAAAGGTTATTAAGGATTAACAATGAAGAAACGTGTTTATCTTATTGCCGCCGTAGTGAGTGGCGCTCTGGCGGTATCTGGCTGCACAACTAACCCTTACACCGGCGAACGCGAAGCAGGTAAATCTGCTATCGGCGCAGGTCTGGGCTCTCTCGTGGGCGCGGGTATTGGTGCGCTCTCTTCTTCGAAGAAAGATCGCGGTAAAGGCGCGCTGATTGGCGCAGCAGCAGGCGCAGCTCTGGGCGGCGGCGTGGGTTATTACATGGATGTGCAGGAAGCGAAGCTGCGTGACAAAATGCGCGGCACTGGTGTTAGCGTAACCCGCAGCGGGGATAACATTATCCTCAATATGCCGAACAATGTGACCTTCGACAGCAGCAGCGCGACCCTGAAACCTGCGGGCGCTAACACCCTGACCGGCGTGGCAATGGTGCTGAAAGAGTATCCGAAAACGGCGGTTAACGTGATTGGTTATACCGACAGCACGGGTGGTCACGACCTGAACATGCGTCTCTCCCAGCAACGTGCGGATTCCGTTGCCAGCGCGTTGATCACCCAGGGCGTGGACGCCAGCCGCATCCGTACTCAGGGCCTTGGCCCGGCTAACCCAATCGCCAGCAACAGCACCGCAGAAGGTAAGGCGCAAAACCGCCGTGTAGAAATTACCTTAAGCCCGCTGTAATCCCTTTCATGCCAGGTGATGCAGAAATCACCTGGCATTCTTCAGTTTTCCTTCATCATATTTCAGGCTAAGGTGATCGCCTTATCAGTGAATGGAGAGAAGCATGAAGCCGTCCGTTATCCTCTACAAAGCCTTACCTGATGATTTACTGCAACGCCTGCAAGAGCATTTCACCGTTCACCAGGTGGCAAACCTCAGCCCACAAACCGTCGAACAAAATGCAGCAATTTTTGCCGAAGCTGAAGGTTTACTGGGTTCAAACGAGAATGTTGATGCCGCATTGCTGGAAAAAATGCCGAAACTGCGTGCCACATCAACGATCTCCGTCGGCTATGACAATTTTGATGTCGATGCGCTTACCGCCCGAAAAATTCTGCTGATGCACACGCCAACCGTATTAACAGAAACCGTCGCCGATACGCTGATGGCGCTGGTGTTGTCTACCGCTCGTCGGGTTGTGGAGGTAGCAGAACGGGTAAAAGCAGGCGAATGGACCGCGAGCATAGGCCCGGACTGGTACGGCACTGACGTTCACCATAAAACACTGGGCATTGTCGGGATGGGACGGATCGGTATGGCGCTGGCACAACGTGCGCACTTTGGCTTCAACATGCCCATCCTCTATAACGCGCGCCGCCACCATAAAGAAGCAGAAGAACGCTTCAACGCCCGCTACTGCGATTTGGATACTCTGTTACAAGAGTCAGATTTCGTTTGCCTGATCCTGCCGTTAACTGATGAGACGCATCATCTGTTTGGCGCAGAACAATTCGCCAAAATGAAATCCTCCGCCATTTTCATTAATGCCGGACGTGGCCCGGTGGTTGATGAAAATGCACTGATTGCTGCATTGCAGAAAGGCGAAATTCACGCCGCCGGGCTGGATGTCTTCGAACAAGAGCCACTGTCCGTAGATTCGCCGTTGCTCTCAATGGCCAACGTCGTCGCAGTACCGCATATTGGATCTGCCACCCATGAGACGCGTTATGGCATGGCCGCCTGTGCCGTGGATAATTTGATTGATGCGTTACAAGGAAAGGTTGAGAAGAACTGTGTGAATCCGCACGTCGCGGACTAAGCCGCGACTGCGTGAAGTAAAGCCCGATAATCGCTCGGGCTTTTACTCTTTATTGGGTTGCAGTAACTGCTGTAGTCCAGGCCTGATTAAACGCCTGATGTTGTGCCGGTAATGGCGCAATCAGTTTGTTATATTCACTTGCCTGCTGTGAAGTCGGGAACTGGATGCCATTTGCGACAAAGCTCACCTGAGTACCTTGCTGAGCAATGTAGTCTCCAACCATCACCAGTTGTTGCGTGAAAGTTTGTGCAGCCGGAATCAACGGTTGCAATGCATCAGCTGGCGTCGTTACCACTTTGGTGAATGCCTGATCAAAGACCGGTTTCAAATCATCGGTCTGTTTTAGCGCAGAGTGCGCAGCATCGGCCTGCAACTTCGCATTTTGCAGTTGTTGCGCCAGCACACCCAGCGAACCGTTCATTTCACGCAGCGGACCGCTTTGCGTAACGTAATCCTGCGGTACGCGAATTGCGTTAACGCTGTCTACGACCGGGCGCAGACCGGAATCCATCGCCTGATTCACCTGCTGAGAATAACCATACAGAATCGCGTAATCAGAGACAAAAGGACCAAACTGTTTTTTCTGATCGGCAGTCAGGGTTGGTAGACGTTCACCGCTACGCATCACTGTATTCTGCAGGAAGTCGATAAACGCTTTACGCTGATCGCCTTCTTTATCAAAACACCCACTCAGGCTAACTACCATTAATAACGCCGCAAGAGGCGCAAACCAGCGAGAGCAGGACTTTCCTGTCGCCATTTTCTTACTCCTTTCACCCAAAAAAAGCGCACAACGACACACGCGTGTCTGACGTGACAAGGATAGTCCAGGACAGGCTTGCAGGATACCCTTTCTACGTAATCTTCCTGGTAAAATCATGGAGAAAATGAAACAAGGTTAATTTGTTGTTTCATTGTTAAAAAATGATAGTGCCGTTGCCTTTTTTGTAGCCAGAGATTTACGCCTTCGCAGAAGGTTAGATTTTCGAAATCTTTACAAAACAGGAGTGGTAAGAGATATATCGGCATTTATCAGATCGTTAGGTGGCTATAAGTCACGCTAAATGACAGGCTGAATCGAATCATAGCCAGAGCATGCCCTGACTTCACCCCGCTGTGTCTGCTTTTCCCGACTATTCTTAATGAGCTTCGATGCAATTCACGATCCCGCAGTGTGATTTGAGGAGTTTTCAATGGAATATAAAGATCCAATGCATGAGCTGTTGAGCAGCCTGGAACAGATTGTTTTTAAAGATGAAACGCAGAAAATTACCCTGACGCACAGAACAACGTCCTGTACCGAAATTGAGCAGTTACGAAAAGGGACAGGGTTAAAAATCGATGATTTCGCCCGGGTTTTGGGCGTATCAGTCGCCATGGTAAAGGAATGGGAATCCAGACGCGTGAAGCCTTCAAGTGCCGAACTAAAATTGATGCGTTTGATTCAAGCCAACCCGGCATTAAGTAAGCAGTTGATGGAATAGACTTTTATCCACTTTATTGCTGTTTACGGTCCTGATGACAGGACCGTTTTCCAACCGATTAATCATAAATATGAAAAATAATTGTTGCATCACCCGCCAATGCGTGGCTTAATGCACATCAACGGTTTGACGTACAGACCATTAAAGCAGTGTAGTAAGGCAAGTCCCTTCAAGAGTTATCGTTGATACCCCTCGTAGTGCACATTCCTTTAACGCTTCAAAATCTGTAAAGCACGCCATATCGCCGAAAGGCACACTTAATTATTAAAGGTAATACACTATGTCCGGTAAAATGACTGGTATCGTAAAATGGTTCAACGCTGACAAAGGCTTCGGCTTCATCACTCCTGACGATGGCTCTAAAGACGTGTTCGTACACTTCTCTGCTATCCAGAACGATGGTTACAAATCTCTGGACGAAGGTCAGAAAGTGTCCTTCACCATCGAAAGCGGCGCTAAAGGCCCGGCAGCTGGTAACGTAACCAGCCTGTAATCTCTGCTTAAAAGCACAGAATCTAAGATCCCTGCCATTTGGCGGGGATTTTTTTATTTGTTTTTCAGGAAATAAATAATCGATCGCGTAATAAAATCTAGTATTATTTTTGTGAAAAATAAATTTGGGTGCAATGAGAATGCGCAACGCCGTAAGAAAGGCGGGAATAACTTCCCGCCGAAGACTCTAACTCTTTTAAATTGCAGGCTAAAAATGCCGCCAGCTCATAACTCCCCTGTTTAATATGCAATTCACACAGTGAATCTCTTATCATCCAGGTGAAAAATAAAAGCGTGAAACAAATCACTATTAAAGAAAGTAATCTATATTTCTGCGGCATTCCCAGCCCCCTGTGTTGATTTCCAACGAGTAAGAGGCTAACCTTATGGTGTTCAGGCATAGGGTAGCCTCACTTTGATTTATAGTCAGGTGGGGCTTTTCTCTGTCTGCCTTTCGGTGAATACCTGAGACAAACAGTCTCAAGCACCCGTGGCTATTCTAGCTTAATAAGTTTGTTTCTTCTCCTTGATATAATCCTAAAAAAACCTCATAAAATTAATATATGAGATAATCTTTATTCAGCAGAAGATTATTAAAGGTTGCTGTATTATTTAGCGATAATAAAAAAAGCCTGCCAGATGGCAGGCTTTTTAATAACGGCGTTATTACTGCAACAGCGAAATATCCGCAACGCGCAGGAACAGTTCGCGCAGTTTCTCCAGCATGGTCAGACGGTTGAGACGCAATTCTTTGTCATCAACCATGACCATCACTTTATCGAAGAAAGCATCAACCGGCTCACGCAGCTCTGCCAGTTCGACCAGCGCATCCTGGTAACGACCTTCCGCAAAGTACGGCTCCAGCTTGTCACGTAGCACCACAACCTGCATCGCCAGTTTAATTTCTTCCGGCTCTTTCAGGGTAGAGGCATTCACGCGGTCGCTCAGCACTTCGTCAGATTTCGCCAAAATGTTGGAGACACGCTTGTTCGCCGCCGCCAGTGCAGCAGCTGCTTCAAGGGTACGGAAGTGCGATACCGCTTTCATGCGGGCATCGAAATCAGCCGGACGAGTCGGACGACGCGCCAGTACCGCCTGGATGGTGTCAACGGTGTAACCTTCGTCCTGATACCAGGCGCGGAAGCGACCGAGCATAAAGTCGATAACATCATCAACCACGTTGGCGTTAGTCAGCTTATCGCCATACAGACGCACTGCTTCTTCGGTCAGCGTTTGCAGATCAAGGTTGAGGTTCTTCTCAACGATAATTCGCAGCACGCCAAGTGCGGCACGACGCAGCGCAAACGGGTCTTTGTCGCCTTTCGGATGCTGGCCGATACCGAAGATACCCGCCAGAGTATCCATCTTGTCAGCAATCGCCAGCGCACAGGCTACCGGGTTAGACGGCAGGTCATCACCGGCAAAGCGCGGCTGATACTGCTCATTCAGCGCCACCGCGACATCTTCCGCTTCGCCATCGTGACGCGCATAGTGCATCCCCATAACGCCCTGGGTGTCGGTGAACTCGAAGACCATGTTGGTCATCAGGTCACACTTAGACAGCAGGCCCGCACGGGTTGCGTGGTTAACGTCAGCGCCAATCTGTTCAGCAATCCAGCCAGCCAGCGCCTGGATGCGGTCAGTTTTGTCACGCAGCGTACCCAGCTGTTGCTGGAACAGCACGGTTTGCAGGCGCGGCAGGTTATCTTCCAGACGTTTTTTACGGTCGGTGTTGAAGAAGAACTCGGCATCCGCCAGACGCGGACGAACGACTTTCTCGTTACCGGAGATAATCTGCTGCGGATCTTTCGATTCGATGTTGGCAACGAAGATAAAGTTCGGCAGCAGTTTGCCGTCGTTCGCATACACCGGGAAGTATTTCTGGTCACCTTTCATGGTGTAAACCAGCGCTTCAGCCGGCACCGCGAGGAATTTCTCTTCGAATTTTGCGGTCAGAACGACCGGCCACTCCACCAGCGAAGCCACTTCTTCCAGCAGGCTTTCGCTTAAGTCAGCGTTACCGCCAATCTTACGCGCTGCTTCTTCGGCATCGGCTTTAATCTTCGCTTTACGTTCTTCGTAATCGGCGATGACTTTCCCGCGCTCACGCAGAATTTCCGGATACTGATCGGCGTTGTCGATGGTGAATTCCGGTTCGCCCATAAAGCGGTGGCCGCGAATCACGCGATCGGACTGAATGCCCAGAATGGTTGCCGGAATGACTTTGTCGCCCAGCAGCAGGGTCACGGTGTGCACCGGACGCACGAAGTGCACGTCGCTTGCGCCCCAACGCATCAGTTTCGGGATCGGCAGTTTCGCCAGAGAAGTCGCAACCATATTCGGCAGCAGTGCTTCGGTGCTTTCGCCCTTCACATGGGCGCGATACAGCAGCCATTCGCCTTTATCGGTAGTCAGACGCTCAGCCTGGTCAACGGTAATACCGCAACCACGCGCCCAACCTTCTGCTGCTTTGCTCGGTTTGCCTTCAGCGTCGAACGCCTGGGCAATCGCCGGGCCGCGTTTTTCGATTTCACGATCCGGTTGCGCTTCCGCCAGGTTAGCTACTTTCAGCGCCAGACGACGCGGAGCAGCAAACCATTGAACGGTGCCGTGTGCGAGGCCAGCGTTATCCAGCTCCGCAGTAAAATTCGCAGCAAAGGACTCAGCCAGGCTGCGCAGTGCTTTTGGTGGCAGCTCTTCAGTGCCGATTTCCACCAGAAAAGTTTTCTCAGACATAGCCGCCTCTTACTTATCTTTGTTGCACATCGGGAAGCCGAGGGCTTCACGGGAAGCGTAGTATGCTTCTGCCACTGCTTTGGTCAGGGTGCGAATGCGCAGAATGTAGCGCTGACGCTCGGTGACGGAGATGGCTTTACGCGCATCCAGCAGGTTGAAGCTGTGGGCGGCTTTCAGAATACGCTCGTAGGCTGGCAGCGGCAGCGGATTTTCCAGCGCCAGCAGCTGCTGCGCTTCTTTCTCGTACTGCTCAAAGCAGGTGAACAGGAAGTCCACATCCGCGTATTCGAAGTTGTAAGTGGACTGCTCCACTTCGTTCTGATGGAACACGTCGCCGTAGGTGGTTTTACCCAGCGGGCCGTCGCTCCAGACCAGGTCGTAAACGCTGTCTACGCCCTGAATGTACATGGCCAGACGTTCCAGACCGTAGGTGATCTCGCCGGTAACCGGTTTACACTCCAGACCACCAACCTGCTGGAAGTAAGTGAACTGCGTCACTTCCATGCCGTTTAGCCACACTTCCCAGCCCAGTCCCCAGGCACCCAGAGTCGGGTTTTCCCAGTTATCTTCCACGAAACGGATGTCGTGAATAGTCGGGTCCATGCCCAGCTCTTTCAGAGAACCGAGGTACAGCTCCTGAATATTGTCCGGCGATGGCTTAATGACCACCTGAAACTGATAGTAGTGCTGTAAACGGTTGGGGTTTTCGCCGTAGCGACCATCGGTCGGGCGACGAGAAGGCTGAACATAAGCAGCCGCCATCGGTTCTGGCCCCAGCGCGCGCAGACAGGTCATTGGGTGAGAGGTTCCCGCGCCGACTTCCATGTCCAATGGTTGAACAATGGTGCAGCCCTGGCGAGCCCAGTAATCCTGTAAGGTCAGGATCAAGCCCTGGAAGGTCCTGGTATCAAACTTTTGCATATTATTTCGTGCTGGATACGTGTGGATTTAAAGGAAGGGATCAGTATACCCGCTGGATGGAAGATATACAGTACGAAACGGGAAAAAGCAGGGCTTAACGCATGGAAAGATGCAAAAAATGGCCATCCGCGTCAAAAGAACAGACAAACTGCTCTTTACGGAAGGTATAACCGCGCATTTCATAGCTTCCCTGGAACTGTTCGAAGGCGGTGACGTCGATTTTTTGCTCGCCGGTGTTATAACGTTTTGCCGCCTGATCCTTGCATAACGCTTCCATATTCAACGAACGCAGAGGATCAACCTTTACCCGTTGTGCTTTCTGCACGGGTGACGGTGTAGAACAACCCACTAGCACCATAAGCGCCATTGCCGGAAAGAAAGCGTTCATCATCATTAAATTACCGTCTGGTTTGCAGGTGAGTCTTATTATTTATATCGGTATAGTGGCTGATATCTTACGAATTTCCTTAAGCCTCTATAAGCTGTAGTGATAAAACTCAGATTATTCCAGTGCGCCAACTGAATGATTTATCGGTCAGACTTTTTTTAACCAGATACAGAGACACAGATGCAGCCCAAAATTTACTGGATTGATAACCTGCGAGGGATAGCGTGTTTAATGGTGGTGATGATTCACACCACTACCTGGTATGTGACCAATGCTCATAGTGTTAGCCCCGTCACCTGGGATATCGCCAATGTTCTGAATTCTGCCTCTCGTGTCAGCGTGCCGCTATTTTTCATGATATCCGGCTATCTCTTTTTTGGCGAACGCAGCGCCCAGCCGCGCCATTTCTTGCGTATCGGCTTATGCCTGATTTTTTATAGCGCAATCGCACTGCTCTACATTGCGCTGTTTACCTCCATCAATATGGAGTTAGCGCTGAAAAACCTGCTGCAAAAGCCAGTGTTTTACCACTTGTGGTTTTTCTTCGCGATTGCGGTGATTTATCTGGTTTCACCGCTGATTCAGGTGAAGAACGTCGGCGGAAAAATGTTGCTGGTGCTAATGGTGGTGATTGGCATTATCGCTAACCCAAACACAGTGCCGCAGAAAATTGACGGTTTTGAATGGCTGCCAATTAACTTATATATCAATGGCGATACTTTTTACTACATTCTGTATGGCATGTTGGGCCGCGCTATAGGGATGATGGACACACAGCATAAAGCACTGTCGTGGGTGAGCGCCGCGCTGTTTGCGACGGGGGTTTTTATTATCTCTCGCGGGACATTATATGAATTGCAGTGGCGCGGAAATTTTGCCGATACCTGGTATCTTTACTGTGGGCCGATGGTTTTTATCTGCGCAATCGCGCTATTGACTCTGGTTAAAAACACGCTGGATACGCGTACCATTCGCGGACTTGGCTTAATCTCCCGCCATTCATTGGGTATATACGGATTCCACGCCTTGATTATCCATGCGCTGCGCACCCGGGGAATTGAGCTTAAAAATTGGCCAATACTGGATATTATTTGGATCTTTTGCGCGACGTTGGCAGCGAGTTTGTTACTTTCTATGCTGGTACAACGAATCGACAGAAACAGATTAGTGAGTTAAGTAAAAGCCCGTTCACATTGGACTGACCGGGCTTACGTGAATTATTCGCTGTATTCTTCCTGGGTAACCTGTGTTTCTTTTGGCGGGTTTATTCCGGTATCACGAATATTCTTCTGCACCGCTACTGCACCAAACAAGCTTAAGAAGAAAGCCAGTCCATAAAAACCTTTTTCACTGAGTAATAATGTCGCATTCCACAGACCTACCATCAGTAATGCAACAGAGATAATAAAGACAGTCA
The DNA here is from genome assembly GCF_948475835.1 of uncultured Escherichia sp. Classification (NCBI taxonomy): domain Bacteria; kingdom Pseudomonadati; phylum Pseudomonadota; class Gammaproteobacteria; order Enterobacterales; family Enterobacteriaceae; genus Escherichia; species uncultured Escherichia sp. The sequence goes on from NZ_CAOLGM010000020.1 coordinate 15,186, forward strand.
GGCAGGTCATATAATAAATGGAAGTGGTCGGTATGCCTTCATACTTGTCCCGAACGGTCTTTTGATAAGACGCAGCAGAAAACAGTCCTAACACCAGTACGGCAAAATAATACCCTTTTTCATTTAACTGCATCTCTGCATTCCATAGCCCTAACAGATAGGTAACGATACCACCAACGAGAGCTATCCATGACACAATACTAAAGGCCGGTGAATAGGTTGATATTTTGTTGTCCATCACAGTATTCCTTTCATTCCTGAATGTGTAAGAGCTTTATGTTGCTCATACCGAGCGAAACAAACGCATTTGACCAAACAAGCAGACAAAAAAGGCGATGGGGTAGATCACCATTTCATAAGCATTGATAGGTGCATTTAAAACACCGATAAACAAGAGACCGATAGTGATTAACGCAACTAACTGGCAGATATGGGTAAAAAAATTATCCAGTTGCCCGAGTTTTTCTGCGCGAAGATATGCATAGTTACCAAAAGTTGCTGTCATTAACACGCCAAGAAAATAGCCTTTTCCACTTAGCAATGGGCATGAGATCCATAGCCCAACCAGATAAACCAGCGCCCCGACAACAAATAATAGTTTTGCCACAGTTTTTGAGGTTTTCATAACGATCTCCATATCTACCAGCGATACATTACGAGTAACCAACGAAAGACAAAACTGAAAAATGCCATTAACAAATGATTTTCAGAATAAATTCATACTAAATATTAATTAATTAGTGAGATATATAGATGTGAATTATCCCCCACCCGGTCAGGCAGGGGATAACGTTTACGCCATTAATGGCAGAAGTTGCTGATAGAGGCGACGGAACGTTTCACGTCGTGGCTGATAAGCGGCATAACGCTGCGCATCTGGTAGATGCGACTGTTCTAACGGTAGCTGCGGCAACAACTCAATGAGCGATTTCTCTGGATTCGCCGCAATCTGCGCCAGCCTTGCTGCGCCCAGTGCTGGCCCCACATCCCCCCCCGTACGGTAATCGAGCTGCTGACCGCTGATATCCGCCAGCATCTGACGCCAGTACTCACTACGCGCCCCGCCACCAATCAACGTAACACTTTGCGGTTTAATGCCGCAGGCATGCACGACATCCATGCCATCTGCCAGCGCATAACCCACGCCTTCCAGCACTGCTCGCGCCAGTTCATTGGGGCCATGTTGATGAGTCAAACCAAAGAAAACCCCCTTCGCCTGGGGATTATTGTGTGGTGTACGCTCGCCGGAAAGATAAGGCAGAAACCAAACTGGCTCGGCACTTTCATCAGCCTGTTGAGCTGCAGCGATTAAAGCTGGGACATTGCACAGGCCGGTTAATTTCGCGACCCAATCCAGACACGATGCTGCACTCAGCATTACAGACATTAAATGCCAACGCTGCGGTAGCGCATGGCAAAAGCTGTGTACAGCGCTTTCTGGCTTGCTTAAGAACCCTTCGCTGACAGCAAAATAGACCCCCGACGTCCCCAGCGATAACATTGCCTGATTAGCATCAACCATTCCCACACCAACTGCACCAGCTGCATTGTCGCCACCGCCTGCGACAACTGGCACCGTCGCCATACCCCACGCTTTCGCAACTTCAGGTAACAAAGCACCAGTAATTTCGCTGCCTTCATATAATGCGGGCATCTGGTCACGAGATAAGTCGCAAGCCTGCAGCATGACGTCACTCCAGTCACGCTTTGCGACATCCAGCCACATGGTGCCAGCTGCGTCAGACATATCGCTGGCAAACTCCCCCGTCATACGCAGACGCAAGTAATCTTTCGGTAATAATACTTTGTCGATTTGACGGAATATCTCCGGCTCATGCCGCTGAACCCATAGCAATTTAGGCGCAGTAAATCCGGGCATCATCAGGTTGCCGGTAATCACTCGTGATTGCGGAACTCTCGCTTCCAGCAAAGTGCACTCTTGCGCACAGCGCCCGTCGTTCCACAAAATGGCAGGGCGCAATACCCGTTGTTGAGCATCCAGTAAGGTTGCTCCATGCATCTGGCCGGCAATACCCAATGCTTTAACGTCCTGCAGAGAATGCTGATCGCCCAGAGCTTTCATTGCGCGATCAGTTGCCTGCCACCACTGTTCCGGGTCTTGTTCCGACCAGAGTGGATGCGGGCGCGAAACGGTCAGCTTTTCCGTTTGCGAAGCAACCACCTCACCCTGCTCGTTGAGCAAAATAACTTTTACGCCCGAGGTGCCAAGATCTATCCCGATATACATATCGATCGTTCCTTAAAAAAATGCCCGGTATCGCTACCGATAACCGGGCCAACGGACTGCACAGTTAGCCGTTATTTGTCGAACAGATAATGATTTACCAGATTTTCCAGTTGCTCCTGGCGACCACTCTGATGCACCGGAGACAAATTATGTTCCTGAGCATATTTGGCTAAATCTGCCAGTGACATTTGGCCTTTCAGGATTTGCTGGCCCAATTCGCTATTCCAGCCGGAATAACGCTGCGCGATGCGTTTATCCAGCTCGCCATCTTCAATCATGCGCGCTGCAATTTTCAGCGCCAGTGCCATCGTATCCATCGCGCCGATATGACCGTAAAACAGATCATATTTATCAGTACTTTGACGACGTACTTTGGCATCGAAGTTCAAACCACCGGTGGTGAAACCGCCTGCTTTGAGAATTTCATACATCACCAGCGCATTCTCTTCCACACTGTTCGGGAACTGGTCGGTGTCCCAGCCCAGTTGCGCATCGCCACGGTTGGCGTCGACAGAACCGAACAGGCCAAGCGCAATGGCGGTGGCTATTTCATGATGGAAAGAGTGACCTGCCAGCGTCGCGTGGTTAGCTTCAATGTTCAGTTTAATCTCTTTTTCCAGACCAAACTGTTTCAGGAAGCCATAGACCGTCGCGGCATCGTAATCATATTGATGTTTAGTCGGTTCTTGCGGTTTCGGTTCGATAAGCAACGTGCCCTGGAAGCCGATTTTATGTTTATGCTCAACCACCATCTGCATAAAGCGGCCCAGTTGTTCACGCTCCTGACGCAAGTCGGTATTTAACAGCGTTTCGTAACCTTCACGACCACCCCACAGGACATAGTTTTCACCGCCCAATTTATGGGTTGCTTCCATCGCTGTAACAACTTGCGTTGCCGCCCAGCTGAAGACTTCAGGATCTGGGTTCGTCGCCGCACCCGCGCCGTAGCGAGGGTTTGTAAAGCAGTTGGCGGTTCCCCACAGCAGCTTCACGCCGCTCTCTTCTTGCTTGCCTGCCAGGACATCAACCATTTGCGCAAAATTATTGATGTACTCTTTTAACGACGCGCCCTCAGGGGAAACATCCACATCGTGGAAGCAATAAAATGGCACATGTAACTTGTGGAAAAACTCAAATGCGACATCTGCTTTACGCTTCGCCAACGCCAGTGCCTCACCAGGCTGCTGCCACGGACGATTAAACGCCCCCACACCAAACATGTCCGCCCCGTTCCAGCAGAAGGTGTGCCAGTAGCAGGCGGCAAAACGCAAGTGCTCTTCCATACGCTTACCCAACACCAGTTCGTCGGGATTGTAGTGACGGAATGCTAACGGGTTTGAGGATTTTGAGCCTTCATAACGAACGCGATCGAGCTGGTCAAAATAGGCTTGCATATTGAACTCCATAATCAGGTAATGCCGCGGGTGATGGATGATGTCGTAATATTGGGCACTCCCTTTCAGTTGCTCAATTATGTTATTTCACACTGCTATTGAGATAATTCACAAGTGTGCGCTCGCTCGCAAAATAAAATGGGATGATGAAACTGGGTAATTCCTCGAAGATAAAAATGCAATAAGTACAATTGCGCAACAAAAGTAAGATCTCGGTCATAAATCAAGAAATAAACCAAAAATCGTAATCGAAAGATAAAAATCTGTAATTGTTTTCCCCTGTTTAGTTGCTAAAAATTGGTTACGTTTATCGCGGTGATTGTTACTTATTAAAGCTGTCCTCTAACTACAGAAGGCCCTACACCATGAAAATAAAGAACATTCTACTCACCCTTTGCACCTCACTTCTGCTTACCAACGTTGCGGCACACGCCAAAGAAGTCAAAATAGGTATGGCGATTGATGATCTCCGTCTTGAACGCTGGCAAAAAGATCGAGATATTTTTGTGAAAAAGGCAGAATCTCTCGGCGCGAAAGTATTTGTACAGTCTGCAAATGGCAATGAAGAAACACAAATGTCGCAGATTGAAAACATGATTAACCGGGGTGTCGATGTTCTTGTCATTATTCCGTATAACGGCCAGGTATTAAGTAACGTTGTAAAAGAAGCCAAACAAGAAGGTATTAAAGTATTAGCTTACGACCGTATGATTAACGATGCGGATATCGATTTTTATATTTCTTTCGATAACGAAAAAGTCGGTGAACTGCAGGCAAAAGCCCTGGTCGATATTGTTCCGCAAGGTAATTACTTCCTGATGGGCGGCTCGCCGGTAGATAACAACGCCAAGCTGTTCCGCGCCGGACAAATGAAAGTGTTAAAACCTTACGTTGATTCCGGAAAAATTAAAGTCGTTGGTGACCAATGGGTTGATGGCTGGTTACCGGAAAACGCATTGAAAATTATGGAAAACGCGCTAACCGCCAATAATAACAAAATTGATGCTGTAGTTGCCTCAAACGATGCCACCGCAGGTGGGGCAATTCAGGCATTAAGCGCGCAAGGTTTATCAGGGAAAGTAGCAATTTCCGGCCAGGATGCGGATCTCGCAGGTATTAAACGTATTGCTGCCGGTACGCAAACTATGACGGTGTATAAACCTATTACGTTGTTGGCAAATACTGCCGCAGAAATTGCCGTTGAGTTGGGCAATGGTCAGGAACCAAAAGCAGATACCACACTGAATAATGGCCTGAAAGATGTGCCCTCCCGCCTCCTGACACCGATCGATGTGAATAAAAACAACATCAAAGACACGGTAGTTAAAGACGGATTCCACAAAGAGAGCGAGCTGTAAGCGTTACGCCCCGGCGCGGAGCGGGGGCGTGATTTCTCTCCATGCCGCGTGAATGAATTGGCTTAGGTGGAGTCGTTATGCCTTATCTACTTGAAATGAAGAATATTACCAAAACCTTCGGCAGTGTGAAGGCGATTGATAACGTCTGCTTGCGGTTGAATGCTGGCGAAATCGTCTCACTTTGTGGGGAAAATGGGTCTGGTAAATCAACGCTGATGAAAGTGCTGTGTGGTATTTATCCCCATGGCTCCTACGAAGGCGAAATTATTTTTGCGGGAGAAGAGATTCAGGCGAGTCACATCCGCGATACCGAACGCAAAGGTATCGCCATCATTCATCAGGAATTGGCCCTGGTGAAAGAATTGACCGTGCTGGAAAATATCTTCCTGGGTAACGAAATAACCCACAATGGCATTATGGATTATGACCTGATGACGCTACGCTGTCAGAAGCTGCTCGCACAGGTCAGTTTATCCATTTCACCTGATACCCGCGTTGGCGATTTAGGGCTTGGGCAACAACAACTGGTTGAAATTGCCAAGGCACTTAATAAACAGGTGCGCTTGTTAATTCTCGATGAACCGACAGCCTCATTAACTGAGCAGGAAACGTCGGTTTTACTGGATATTATTCGCGATCTACAACAGCACGGTATCGCCTGTATTTATATTTCGCACAAACTCAACGAAGTCAAAGCGATTTCCGATACGATTTGCGTTATTCGCGACGGACAGCACATTGGTACGCGTGATGCTGCCGGAATGAGTGAAGACGATATTATCACCATGATGGTCGGGCGAGAGTTAACCGCGCTTTACCCTAATGAACCACATACCACCGGAGATGAAATATTACGTATTGAACATCTGACGGCATGGCATCCGGTCAATCGTCATATTAAACGAGTTAATGATGTCTCGTTTTCCCTGAAACGTGGCGAAATACTGGGTATTGCCGGACTCGTTGGTGCCGGACGTACCGAGACCATTCAGTGCCTGTTTGGCGTGTGGCCCGGACAATGGGAAGGAAAAATTTATATTGATGGCAAACAGGTAGATATTCGTAACTGTCAGCAAGCCATCGCCCAGGGGATTGCGATGGTACCCGAAGACAGAAAGCGCGACGGCATCGTTCCGGTAATGGCGGTTGGTAAAAATATTACCCTCGCCGCACTCAATAAATTTACCGGTGGCATTAGCCAGCTTGATGACGCGGAAGAGCAAAAATGTATTCTGGAATCAATTCAGCAACTCAAAGTTAAAACGTCGTCCCCCGATCTTGCTATTGGACGTTTGAGCGGCGGCAATCAGCAAAAAGCGATCCTCGCCCGCTGTCTGTTACTCAACCCGCGCATTCTCATTCTTGATGAACCTACCAGGGGTATTGATATTGGCGCGAAATATGAGATCTACAAATTAATTAACCAACTCGTCCAGCAGGGTATTGCCGTTATTGTCATCTCTTCCGAATTACCTGAAGTGCTCGGCCTTAGCGATCGTGTACTGGTGATGCATGAAGGGAAACTAAAAGCCAACCTGATAAATCATAACCTGACTCAGGAGCAGGTGATGGAAGCCGCATTGAGGAGCGAACATCATGTCGAAAAGCAATCCGTCTGAAGTGAAATTGGCCGTACCGACATCCGGTGGCTTTTCTGGGCTGAAATCACTGAATTTGCAGGTCTTCGTGATGATTGCAGCTATCATCGCAATCATGCTGTTCTTTACCTGGACCACCGATGGTGCCTACTTAAGCGCCCGTAACGTCTCCAACCTGTTACGCCAGACCGCGATTACCGGCATCCTCGCGGTAGGAATGGTGTTCGTCATAATTTCTGCTGAAATCGACCTTTCCGTCGGCTCAATGATGGGGCTATTAGGTGGCGTCGCGGCGATTTGTGACGTCTGGTTAGGCTGGCCTTTGCCACTTACCATCATTGTGACGTTGGTTCTGGGACTGCTTCTCGGTGCCTGGAACGGATGGTGGGTCGCGTACCGCAAAGTCCCTTCATTTATTGTCACCCTCGCGGGCATGTTGGCATTTCGCGGCATACTCATTGGCATCACCAACGGCACGACTGTATCCCCCACCAGCGCCGCGATGTCACAAATTGGGCAAAGCTATCTCCCCGCCAGTACCGGCTTCATCATTGGCGCGCTTGGCTTAATGGCTTTTGTTGGTTGGCAATGGCGCGGAAGAATGCGCCGTCAGGCTTTGGGTTTACAGTCTCCGGCCTCTACCGCAGTAGTCGGTCGCCAGGCTTTAACCGCTATCATCGTATTAGGCGCAATCTGGCTGTTGAATGATTACCGTGGCGTTCCCACTCCTGTTCTGCTGCTGACGTTGCTGTTACTCGGCGGAATGTTTATGGCAACGCGGACGGCATTTGGACGACGCATTTATGCCATCGGCGGCAATCTGGAAGCAGCACGTCTCTCCGGGATTAACGTTGAACGCACCAAACTTGCCGTGTTCGCGATTAACGGATTAATGGTAGCCATCGCCGGATTAATCCTTAGTTCTCGACTTGGCGCTGGTTCACCTTCTGCGGGAAATATCGCCGAACTGGACGCAATTGCAGCATGCGTGATTGGCGGCACCAGCCTGGCTGGCGGTGTGGGAAGCGTTGCCGGAGCAGTAATGGGGGCATTTATCATGGCTTCACTGGATAACGGCATGAGTATGATGGATGTACCGACCTTCTGGCAGTATATCGTTAAAGGTGCGATTCTGTTGCTGGCAGTATGGATGGACTCCGCAACCAAACGCCGTTCTTGATTTTGATTAAAATTTTCTCAAAGCCGGTTACGTATTACCGGTTTTGAGTTTTTGCATGATTCAGCAGGAAAAGAACCATGTTTACTAAACGTCACCGCATCACATTACTGTTCAATGCCAATAAAGCCTATGACCGGCAGGTAGTAGAAGGCGTAGGGGAATATTTACAGGCGTCACAATCGGAATGGGATATTTTCATTGAAGAAGATTTCCGCGCCCGCATTGATAAAATCAAGGACTGGTTAGGAGATGGCGTCATTGCCGACTTCGACGACAAACAGATCGAGCAAGCGCTGGCTGATGTCGACGTCCCCATTGTTGGGGTTGGCGGCTCGTATCACCTTGCAGAAAGTTACCCACCCGTTCATTACATTGCCACCGATAACTATGCGCTGGTTGAAAGCGCATTTTTGCATTTAAAAGAGAAAGGCGTTAACCGCTTTGCTTTTTATGGTCTTCCGGAATCAAGCGGCAAACGTTGGGCCACTGAGCGCGAATATGCATTTCGTCAGCTTGTCGCCGAAGAAAAGTATCGCGGAGTGGTTTATCAGGGGTTAGAAACCGCGCCAGAGAACTGGCAACACGCGCAAAATCGGCTGGCAGACTGGCTACAAACGCTACCACCGCAAACCGGGATTATTGCCGTTACTGACGCCCGAGCGCGGCATATTCTGCAAGTATGTGAACATCTACATATTCCCGTACCGGAAAAATTATGCGTGATTGGCATCGATAACGAAGAATTGACCCGCTATCTGTCGCGTGTCGCCCTTTCTTCGGTCGCTCAGGGCGCGCGGCAAATGGGCTATCAGGCGGCAAAACTGTTGCATCGATTATTAGATAAAGAAGAAATGCCGCTACAGCGAATTTTGGTCCCACCAGTTCGCGTCATTGAACGGCGCTCAACAGATTATCGCTCGCTGACCGATCCCGCCGTTATTCAGGCCATGCATTACATTCGTAATCACGCCTGTAAAGGGATTAAAGTGGATCAGGTACTGGATGCGGTCGGGATCTCGCGCTCCAATCTTGAGAAGCGTTTTAAAGAAGAGGTGGGTGAAACCATCCATGCCATGATTCATGCCGAGAAGCTGGAGAAAGCGCGCAGTCTGCTGATTTCAACCACCTTGTCGATCAATGAGATATCGCAAATGTGCGGTTATCCATCGCTGCAATATTTCTACTCTGTTTTTAAAAAAGCATATGACACAACGCCAAAAGAGTATCGCGATGTAAATAGCGAGGTCATGTTGTAGCGATGATGAGAATTGTCGGCGTCACATCAGGGAACTCAGCACAGCCACCTGATGCGAGCAAAAGCCTTATCCGACCAACAAATCAGATAAGGCTCAAGGAAATGCAATTACATATGCGCCGCGATTAACCGTTGGTTATCCTGGTACATTGCGAACAGGTAGTTATTATAACTCTTCCCTTTGGTCGAGTAGCCCTTCAGCTTGTGAATCATCGCTGTGGCAGTCACTTCCTGATCCGCTTTACGCAGCTGCGCACGCGATTTACGGAACGAAGAGTAAGCCGGATGCGTATTGAGGTTAGTGACATAGGCGCTCACCGATTCTTTGACAGAACTAAACTGTGAGTACCCTTTCACTTTACCCGGCGCATTGGAACAACGTCCTTTCATGCATTTCATGCCGAAAAGATTGTTGTTGTTGCGCGCCAGCTTCGACGTTCCCCAACCGCTTTCTGCTGCAGCCATCGTCGCCACCATACTGGTAGGGATAATGTCTACGCGTTCAAGCAAGGTATTCCACGGGATTTTTCGCGTATTACCAGACCACTTCACCTTGTAGCGTTTGGCGATGTCTTTCAGACGCGCACGCTCAGCAGGTGACCATTGGCCCTGATACTGTTTTGAAATCAGCCAGTTACGTTCTGCAGTAATGGCTGCATTTTGGCTGGTAATGTAAGGCATTACGGTCCGGAGAAACGCCTTTTTCCTTGGTGTTCCGGAAGGGTATTTTCGCAAATCAGGAAGTGAACTACTCTTTGCACTATTGCGAGAATACTCTTGTTTACTGCTTACCTGTTTATTACTAGCTTTAGTTAAGTGGGACTTTTGACTCGCTGTTGTTGTGTGCGTCTTCGCTAACACCTCACTCGAAAACACCAGAGTGAGTAACATAAGAATCATCGCCCCATATCGTCGTATGGGAGTCAAAATCATCAGGTCTCCTGGTCGGATTTAATCATTCCAACACCTTATATTTTTCACAAATTTGAGAGTTGAATCTCAAATCATATCAAAAATAGCTGTCAAGAGCACCCCAAGGAATAGTCCAAATCTGAAACTATGTCACGTGTTAACGATTCAGATTGGCGCTAAATCGCAGAAAATGTGGGGTTTATCGCAAAATTCAGCCGTTTTTTGCGCGAGATCGCTCACCCTTGCTTCTCATCCTGTGGACTTACCGCTCAGGGATGAGTTTTGTCTGGCTTATCGCTGGCAAACTGTCTGAAATCGCAGCAATAAGGACTCATCCACCATGAAACTCGCCGCCTGTTTTCTGACACTCCTTCCTGGCTTCGCCGTTGCCGCCAGCTGGACTTCTCCGGGGTTCCCTGCCTTTAGCGAACAGGGAACGGGAACATTTGTCAGCCACGCGCAGTTGCCCAAAGGTACGCGTCCACTCACGCTAAATTTTGACCAACAGTGCTGGCAGCCTGCAGATGCGATAAAACTCAATCAGATGCTTTCCCTGCAACCTTGTAGCAACACGCCGCCTCAATGGCGATTGTTCAGAGACGGCAAATATACGCTGCAAATAGACACCCGCTCCGGTACGCCAACATTGATGATTTCCATCCAGAACGCCGCCGAACCGGTAGCAAACCTGGTCCGTGAATGCCCGAAATGGGATGGATTACCGCTCACGCTGGATGTCAGCGCCACTTTCCCGGAAGGAGCCGCCGTACGGGATTATTACAGCCAGCAAATTGCGATAGTGAAGAACGGTCAAATAACGTTACAACCCGCTGCTACCAGCAACGGTTTACTCCTGCTGGAACGGGCAGAAACTGACGCCCCTGCCCCTTTCGACTGGCATAACGCCACGGTTTACTTTGTGCTGACAGATCGTTTCGAAAACGGCGATCCCAGTAATGACCAGAGTTACGGACGTCATAAAGACGGTATGGCGGAAATTGGCACTTTTCACGGCGGCGATTTACGCGGCCTGACCAACAAACTGGATTACCTCCAGCAGTTGGGCGTTAATGCTTTATGGATAAGCGCCCCATTTGAGCAAATTCACGGCTGGGTCGGCGGCGGTACAAAAGGCGATTTCCCGCATTATGCCTACCACGGTTATTACACACAGGACTGGACGAATCTTGATGCCAATATGGGCAACGAAGCCGATCTACGGACGCTGGTTGATAGCGCACATCAGCGCGGTATTCGTATTCTCTTTGATGTCGTGATGAACCACACCGGCTATGCCACGCTGGCGGATATGCAGGAGTATCAGTTTGGCGCGTTATATCTTTCTGGTGACGAGGTGAAAAAAACGCTGGGTGAACGCTGGAGCGACTGGAAACCTGCCGCCGGGCAAACCTGGCATAGCTTTAACGATTACATTAATTTCAGCGACAAAACAGGCTGGGATAAATGGTGGGGAAAAAACTGGATCAGAACGGATATCGGCGATTACGACAATCCTGGATTCGACGATCTCACTATGTCGCTGGCCTTTTTGCCGGATATCAAAACCGAATCAACTACCGCTTCTGGTCTGCCGGTGTTCTATAAAAACAAAACGGATACTCACGCTAAAGTCATCGAAGGCTTTACACCTCGCGATTACTTAACCCACTGGTTAAGTCAGTGGGTCCGCGACTATGGGATTGATGGTTTTCGGGTCGATACCGCCAAACATGTTGAGTTGCCCGCCTGGCAGCAACTGAAAACCGAAGCCAGCGCCGCGCTTCGCGAATGGAAAAAAGCTAACCCCGACAAAGCATTAGATGACAAACCTTTCTGGATGACCGGTGAAGCCTGGGGCCACGGCGTGATGCAAAGTGACTACTATCGCCACGGCTTCGATGCGATGATCAATTTCGATTATCAGGAGCAGGCGGCGAAAGCAGTCGATTGTCTGGCGCAGATGGATACGACCTGGCAGCAAATGGCGGAGAAATTGCAGGGTTTCAACGTGTTGAGCTACCTCTCGTCGCATGATACCCGTCTGTTCCGTGAAGGGGGCGACAAAGCAGCAGAGTTATTACTATTAGCGCCAGGCGCGGTACAAATCTTTTATGGCGATGAATCCTCGCGTCCGTTCGGTCCTACAGGTTCTGATCCGCTGCAAGGTACACGTTCGGATATGAACTGGCAGGATGTTAGCGGTAAATCTGCCGCCAACGTCGCGCACTGGCAGAAAATCAGCCAGTTCCGCGCCCGCCATCCCGCAATTGGCGCGGGCAAACAAACGACACTTTCGCTGAAGCAGGGCTACGGCTTTGTTCGTGAGCATGGCGACGATAAAGTGCTGGTCATCTGGGCTGGGCAACAGTGACTTTTCCGGCTTCCCGTTCGTCAGTACCTCGGGAAGCCGCCAACCAGGATAAAATGTCAGCCCTAATCAGCGTTGCAGGATAAAGCACCGCTCACTCTCCAACAGACCGATTTGCACCCCAGCAAATGTAGCGTTATTGTTACCTTCCTTGCTACAGAGTTCGACAGATATCCCGCTATGACATTCTCCCTTTTTGGTGACAAATTTACCCGCCACTCCGGCATTACGCTGCTGATGGAAGATCTGAACGACGGTTTACGCACGCCTGGCGCGATTATGCTCGGCGGCGGTAATCCGGCGCAGATCCCGGAAATGCAGGACTACTTCCAGACGCTACTGACCGACATGCTGGAAAGTGGCAAAGCGACTGATGCACTGTGCAATTACGACGGTCCACAGGGGAAAACGGAGCTACTCACACTGCTTGCCGGAATGCTGCGCGAGAAGTTGGGTTGGGATATCGAAGCACAGAATATTGCACTAACAAACGGCAGCCAGAGCGCGTTTTTCTACTTATTTAATCTGTTTGCCGGACGCCGTGCCGATGGTCGGGTCAAAAAAGTGCTGTTCCCGCTGGCACCGGAATACATTGGCTACGCTGACGCCGGACTGGAAGAAGATCTGTTTGTCTCTGCGCGTCCGAATATTGAACTGCTGCCGGAAGGCCAGTTTAAATACCACGTCGATTTTGAGCATCTGCATATTGGCGAAGAAACCGGGATGATTTGCGTCTCCCGGCCGACGAATCCAACAGGCAATGTGATTACTGACGAAGAGTTGCTGAAGCTTGACGCGCTGGCGAATCAACACGGCATTCCGCTGGTGATTGATAACGCTTATGGCGTCCCGTTCCCGGGTATCATCTTCAGTGAAGCGCGCCCGCTATGGAATCCGAATATCGTGCTGTGCATGAGTCTTTCCAAGCTGGGGCTGCCTGGCTCCCGCTGCGGCATTATCATCGCCAATGAAAAAATCATCACTGCCATCACCAATATGAACGGCATTATCAGCCTGGCACCTGGCGGTATTGGTCCGGCGATGATGTGTGAAATGATTAAGCGTAACGATCTGCTGCGCCTGTCTGAAACAGTCATCAAACCGTTTTACTACCAGCGTGTTCAGGAAACTATCGCCATCATTCGCCGCTATTTACCGGAAGATCGCTGCCTAATTCATAAACCAGAAGGAGCCATTTTCCTCTGGCTATGGTTTAAGGATTTGCCCATTACGACCGAGCAACTCTACCAGCGCCTGAAAGCACGCGGCGTGCTGATGGTGCCGGGGCACAACTTCTTCCCAGGGCTGGATAAACCGTGGCCGCATACGCATCAATGTATGCGCATGAACTACGTACCAGAGCCGGAGAAAATTGAGGCGGGGGTGAAGATTCTGGCGGAAGAGATAGAAAGAGCCTGGGCTGAAAGTCACTAAAAATTGCCTGATGCGCTACGCTTATCAGGCCTACATGATTTCTGCAATATATTGAATTTGCAAGAATTTGTAGGCAGGATAAGGCGTTTACGCCGCATCTGGCATAAACAAAGCGCACTATTCCGGCGTTGAGAAACGCCGGAAAAACGTTTCAAACAGGCTGCTGCCGTAGCCGATGCCGCTGCACTTTCTCGACATCCATGCACTGCAACGCCTTTGTCGGGCAGGCTTCAACACAGGCCGGCCCCGTCTCCCGATGCCAGCACAGATCGCACTTAATCGCCCTCGCCTTTTTGCGCGAAGAAACGACCTCCATCGCACCAAACGGGCAAGCCAGCATACAGCTTTTACAGCCAATACAACGTGATTGTTCAACGAAAATATGCCCATGTTCGCGGCTTATCGCGTCAACAGGGCAGACATTCGCGCACGGTGCATCTTCACACTGATGACAGGCTACTGCCGTGGTCCAGCTGTGGTCTTTAATGACACGAATACGGGAAATAAACTCGTCTGGTGACAACGCAGCGCAATCCTGATTCTCCTGATGCGACACTGCGCAAGCCACTTCACAGGTACGGCAACCGATACATTTCGTCGCATCCGCAATAATAAACCGGTTCATGATCACTCCTTTGCACTAAAACAGCAGAGTGCCAGAGAGCGCGTCCCTACTGCTTTGATCCAACGAAGGAAATGTTAAAGTTTTGGCACTTGTCCAAAGCGTTATGTGATCGCGCCCTGGTCGTCCCTGACAGTAAATCCCAGTTCATTAGAAATAGCCTGCGCGGTTTCACGCAGTGGTTTCAGGAGATTTTTCTCCCCCACCTGTTTCAGACGTGATGTCGAAAGCGAAATCGACACGGCGTACGGCACCCGCCCATGAATATTAAACACCGGAACAGCAATACAGGAGACGCCGAGTTCGTTTTCTTCTCTGTCCATCGCCGCTCCGCTTTCACGAATGTGCGCCAGTTCGTCGAACATCGCGGGCAGCTCGGTAATGGTATTGCGGGTTAACGGCTGGATCTCATGCTGATGGTTTTCCCAGTATGACTTCACGTAGTCCGGGTGACCAAACGCCATGTAGATCTTGCCCATTGCGGAACAGTAGAGCGGCATATGCTGGCCAATATAGGCACGGGTTCGCAGCATCCCGGTTGTGGGTTCCAGCTTATAAATCAAAATAGCGTGATCGTCTTCGCGGCTGGAGAAGTTAATGGTTTCACCAGTGGCGATGTTCAGTGCCTCAAGATGCGGAGCGGCGATATGAATGATATTCAGCGAAGACAGCGCCTTCTGCCCGACGGCAATAAATTTGGTAGTCAGGCGGTAACTCCCTGCGGCGGGCGCGGTGGTCACATAGCCGCAGGACTGTAATCCCTGCAATAAGCGATGGACGGTACTCTTATTTAAACCAGCCAGCTCCGAAAGATGCGCCAACGGACAACCGTTTGGATAGTTGCTCAAAATCTCAATCAGCATCAACCCGCGAAACAGACTCTGGCTTCCGGCTGGACGCTCTTTTTCCTGCGCCATCTCGTTCTCTTTTTTTCCCATCACTTCTTTCCCCATTTTGTCGCGTCCTGATGGTAGCGCAAAGTGTGCCGTAGTTCACGATCTCGACAGATAATTTATAACCACTTGATTTTTATGTCTTTTGAAATTCATCAATCAGATTGCTTTGTTAAAAAGTGATCGATATATTTGAAATCAAGTTTCGCATATTGAAATTTTAAGCCAAAAAAGCGATCAAAAAAACAAGGAAGCCTGGGATGAAAGTGACATTTGAGCAGTTAAAAGCAGCCTTTAATCGGGTCTTAATTTCACGCGGCGTTGACAGCGAAACGGCTGACGCCTGTGCAGAGATGTTCGCCCGCACCACCGAATCCGGCGTTTATTCTCACGGCGTTAATCGTTTCCCTCGTTTCATTCAACAACTGGAAAACGGCGATATCATTCCTGATGCCCAACCCAAACGTATAACCAGCCTCGGCGCAATTGAACAGTGGGATGCCCAGCGTTCGATCGGCAACCTGACGGCGAAAAAGATGATGGATCGCGCCATTGAACTGGCTGCCGATCACGGTATTGGTCTGGTGGCACTTCGTAATGCCAACCACTGGATGCGCGGCGGCAGCTACGGCTGGCAGGCGGCGGAAAAAGGCTATATTGGCATTTGCTGGACCAACTCCATCGCCGTAATGCCGCCGTGGGGCGCAAAAGAGTGTCGCATTGGCACTAACCCGCTGATCGTCGCCATTCCTTCCACGCCGATCACCATGGTCGATATGTCGATGTCGATGTTCTCTTACGGCATGTTAGAAGTTAACCGCCTGGCGGGCCGTCAGCTCCCGGTCGATGGTGGCTTTGATGATGAGGGCAATTTGACCAAAGAACCTGGCGTTATCGAGAAGAATCGCCGCATTTTGCCGATGGGCTACTGGAAAGGTTCTGGCATGTCGATTGTGCTGGATATGATCGCTACTCTCCTTTCCGACGGCGCATCGGTTGCCGAAGTCACCCAGGACAACAGCGACGAATACGGCATTTCACAAATTTTTATTGCCATTGAAGTGGACAAGCTTATCGACGGTCCCACCCGCGATGCCAAGCTGCAACGTATCATGGATTACGTTACTACCGCTGAACGCGCTGACGAAAACCAGGCCATCCGCTTACCCGGCCACGAATTTACTACCCTGCTGGCCGAAAACCGCCGTAACGGTATTACCGTTGATGACAGCGTGTGGGCCAAAATCCAGGCGTTATAAGGAGATAAGTCATGATTTTTGGACATATCGCGCAGCCCAATCCGTGCCGTTTGCCCGCCGCCATTGAAAAGGGGCTCGATTTTCTGCGCGCTACCGATTTCAACGCCCTGGAGCCGGGCGTTGTCGAAATCGACGGCAAAAATATTTATGCGCAAATTATCGATTTAACCACACGCGAAGCGGTGGAAAACCGTCCGGAAGTGCATCGTCGGTATATCGATATTCAGTTTCTGGCGTGGGGTGAAGAGAAAATCGGCATTGCTATTGATACGGGAAATAATAAAGTCAGCGAATCACTATTAGAGCAGCGCGATATTATTTTTTATCATGACAGTGAACATGAATCATTTATAGAAATGATACCGGGCAGCTACGCAATTTTCTTTCCGCAGGATGTTCACCGACCAGGTTGTATTTTGCAAACAGCCTCTGAGATACGAAAAATTGTGGTTAAAGTCGCATTAACGGCGCTGAATTAATCGAATAATCGTCTACGCCAGAACGACTGGGTAATGTTATTGCTCTAACTATATTAATAATTTAGGTTGCTGCACATGCAACTTGAATTATGACAGACATAGCCTCAAGGAATAGCTATGAAAAAAATACTTGAAGCAATACTGGCGATTAATCTCGCCGTACTTTCCTGTATTGTGTTTATAAACATTATTTTAAGATATGGTTTTCAGACAAGCATTTTATCTGTAGATGAATTGTCACGTTATTTATTTGTCTGGTTAACATTTATTGGCGCGATTGTGGCTTTTATGGATAACGCCCACGTTCAGGTCACCTTTCTGGTGGAGAAACTCTCCCCCGCATGGCAACGACGAGTCGCTCTGGTTACCCATTCCTTAATCTTATTTATTTGTGGCGCACTGGCCTGGGGCGCAACGCTAAAAACAATTCAGGACTGGAGCGATTATTCACCGATCCTCGGTTTACCCATCGGCCTGATGTATGCCGCTTGTCTGCCCACCAGCCTCGTTATCGCATTCTTTGAACTGCGTCATTTATATCAACTCATCACGCGTAGCAATTCTCTAACGTCGCCACCGCAAGGAGCTTAATCATGGCTGTGCTGATTTTTCTGGGCTGTCTGTTGGGTGGTATTGCTATCGGTTTGCCTATTGCCTGGGCACTGTTGTTGTGCGGGGCGGCGTTAATGTTCTGGCTGGACATGTTTGATGTCCAGATCATGGCACAAACGCTGGTGAACGGAGCCGATAGCTTCTCCCTGCTGGCGATTCCGTTCTTTGTGCTGGCGGGTGAAATCATGAATGCGGGCGGCTTGTCAAAACGCATTGTTGACCTGCCGATGAAACTGGTGGGGCATAAACCAGGCGGGCTGGGCTACGTCGGCGTGCTGGCAGCTATGATTATGGCGAGCCTTTCTGGTTCTGCCGTTGCGGATACCGCCGCCGTTGCCGCTCTACTGGTGCCGATGATGCGCAGCGCCAACTACCCGGTCAACCGGGCGGCGGGGCTGATTGCCTCTGGCGGCATTATCGCGCCAATTATTCCCCCTTCCATTCCGTTTATTATCTTCGGCGTTTCCAGCGGATTATCCATCAGTAAGCTGTTTATGGCGGGCATTGCCCCTGGCATGATGATGGGCGCAACGCTGATGCTTACCTGGTGGTGGCAGGCCAGTCGCCTTAATTTACCCCGCCAGCAAAAAGCAACGATGCAGGAAATCTGGCACTCTTTTGTCTCCGGTATCTGGGCGCTGTTTCTTCCAGTCATCATTATTGGCGGGTTTCGCTCCGGTCTGTTTACCCCTACCGAAGCCGGGGCCGTTGCTGCTTTCTATGCGCTGTTTGTCGCCACAGTTATTTACCGTGAAATGACCTTCGCCACACTTTGGCATGTACTCATTGGCGCGGCGAAAACCACCTCAGTGGTTATGTTTCTGGTGGCCTCGGCACAAGTTTCCGCCTGGCTGATTACCATTGCTGAACTGCCGATGATGGTTTCTGATTTACTGCAACCGTTGGTCGATTCACCGCGTCTGCTGTTTATCGTCATTATGGTGGCTATCCTGATTGTCGGCATGGTCATGGATTTAACGCCGACGGTATTAATTCTTACCCCGGTATTAATGCCTTTAGTTAAAGAGGCAGGAATCGATCCGATTTATTTCGGTGTCATGTTTATCATTAACTGCTCAATCGGCTTAATTACACCGCCTATCGGTAATGTACTTAACGTTATTTCAGGGGTGGCAAAACTCAAATTCGATGATGCAGTCAGAGGCGTTTTCCCTTACGTCCTGGTTTTATATTCATTATTAGTCGTATTTGTTTTTATTCCCGATCTCATCATCCTCCCTTTGAAATGGATTAATTAAAAGGAAAATATTATGAAATTACGCTCTGTAACCTACGCATTATTCATTGCTGGCCTGGCTGCATTCAGCACATCTTCTCTGGCGGCGCAATCTTTACGTTTCGGTTATGAAACCTCACAAACCGACTCGCAACATATTGCGGCGAAAAAATTCAATGATTTATTGCAGGAGAGAACCAAAGGCGAGCTGAAATTAAAATTGTTTCCGGATAGCACCCTCGGTAACGCGCAGGCGATGATCAGCGGCGTACGTGGCGGCACCATCGATATGGAAATGTCCGGCTCGAATAACTTTGCCGGGTTATCACCAGTGATGAACTTGCTTGATGTCCCTTTCCTGTTCCGCGATACCGCTCACGCGCATAAAACGCTCGACGGCAAAGTCGGTGATGATCTGAAAGCCTCACTTGAAGGTAAAGGACTGAAAGTACTGGCCTACTGGGAAAACGGCTGGCGCGATGTCACCAACTCGCGCGCACCGGTTAAAACCCCCGCCGACCTGAAAGGGCTGAAAATTCGCACCAACAATAGCCCGATGAATATCGCCGCATTCAAAGTCTTTGGCGCTAACCCGATCCCGATGCCATTTGCCGAAGTCTATACCGGGCTGGAAACGCGCACTATCGACGCTCAGGAACACCCGATCAATGTCGTCTGGTCAGCAAAATTTTTCGAAGTGCAGAAGTACCTTTCTCTGACGCACCACGCCTATTCCCCGCTTCTGGTGGTGATCAACAAAGCGAAGTTTGATGGCTTAACCCCGGAGTTCCAGCAAGCGCTAATTTCATCTGCGCAGGAAGCGGGTAACTACCAGCGCAAACTGGTTGCCGAAGATCAGCAAAAAATCATCGACGGCATGAAAGAAGCGGGCGTGGAAGTCATCACCGATCTCGACCGCAAAGCCTTTAGCGACGCACTGGGTACTCAGGTCCGCGACATGTTTGTAAAAGATGTTCCGCAGGGTGCTGATCTACTGAAAGCCGTGGATGAGGTGCAATAAACCATGACGCAATACTGGCTGGGGTTAGATTGTGGCGGTAGCTGGCTGAAAGCCGGGCTGTATGACCGCGAAGGCCGGGAGGCAGGCGTGCAGCGCCTGCCGCTGTGCGCATTAAGCCCGCAGCCAGGTTGGGCAGAGCGCGATATGGCAGAACTGTGGCAATGCTGCATGGCTGTCATTCGCGAACTGCTTACCCATTCCGGCGTTAGCGGGGAACAAATTGTCGGTATCGGTATCTCCGCACAAGGAAAAGGCTTGTTTTTGCTGGATAAAAACAACAAGCCGCTCGGTAACGCCATTTTGTCCTCGGATCGCCGGGCGATGGAAATCGTTCGTCGCTGGCAGGAAGATGGCATCCCGGAAAAACTCTACCCGTTGACCCGACAAACCTTGTGGACCGGGCATCCGGTGTCGCTGTTACGCTGGCTGAAAGAGCACGAACCGGAACGCTACGCGCAAATTGGCTGCGTGATGATGACGCACGACTACCTGCGCTGGTGTTTAACCGGCGTCAAAGGCTGTGAAGAGAGCAATATTTCCGAGTCCAACCTCTACAACATGAGTCTTGGGGAATATGACCCGTGCCTCACCGACTGGCTGGGGATTGCTGAAATCAATCACGCCCTGCCGCCTGTTGTCGGATCTGCCGAAATCTGCGGGGAGATCACCGCTCAGACAGCCGTACTGACCGGTCTGAAAGCGGGTACGCCCGTTGTCGGCGGCCTGTTTGATGTGGTTTCCACCGCACTCTGCGCCGGGATCGAAGACGAATTTACCCTTAATGCGGTGATGGGCACCTGGGCGGTGACCAGCGGCATAACCCGCGGTTTACGTGACGGTGAAGCGCATCCGTATGTCTATGGTCGCTACGTTAACGATGGTGAATTTATCGTTCACGAAGCCAGCCCCACCTCTTCCGGCAACCTCGAATGGTTTACCGCACAGTGGGGAGAAATCTCGTTTGATGAGATCAACCAGGCCGTTGCCAGCTTGCCGAAGGCCGGTGGCGATCTCTTTTTCCTGCCGTTCCTGTACGGCAGCAACGCCGGACTCGAGATGACCAGCGGTTTCTACGGGATGCAGGCCATTCACACCCGCGCACACCTGTTGCAGGCCATTTATGAAGGGGTGGTGTTCAGCCATATGACCCATCTCAACCGGATGCGCGAACGTTTTACTGATGTGCACACCCTGCGCGTCACTGGCGGCCCGGCGCATTCCGATGTCTGGATGCAAATGCTGGCGGACGTCAGCGGTCTGCGTATTGAGCTGCCGCAGGTGGAAGAAACCGGCTGCTTTGGTGCAGCACTTGCCGCCCGCGTCGGCACCGGGGTTTATCGCGATTTCAGCGAAGCCCAGCGTGATTTACAGCACCCGGTGCGCACCCTGCTGCCGGATATGACTGTCCATCAGCTTTACCAACAAAAATACCAACGCTATCAGCATCTCATTGCCGCACTTCAGGGCTTTCACGCCCGCATCAAGGAGCACATATTATGAGCCGACCACTTCTGCAACTGGCACTCGACCACTCATCACTTGAAGCCGCACAGCGCGACGTGACGCAGTTAAAAGACAGCGTCGATATTGTCGAAGCGGGCACCATTCTCTGTTTAAACGAAGGGCTTGGCGCGGTGAAAGCCTTGCGCGAACAGTGCCCTGACAAAATCATCGTTGCCGACTGGAAGGTCGCCGACGCTGGTGAAACGCTCGCGCAACAGGCATTTGGCGCAGGCGCTAACTGGATGACCATCATCTGCGCCGCACCGCTCGCGACGGTGGAAAAAGGCCACGCGATGGCGCAACGCTGCGGTGGTGAAATTCAGATCGAGCTGTTCGGTAACTGGACGCTGGACGACGCCCGCGACTGGCATCGTATTGGCGTGCGGCAGGCGATTTATCATCGCGGTCGTGATGCACAGGCCAGCGGGCAACAGTGGGGCGAAGCCGATCTGGCACGCATGAAGGCGCTTTCCGATATCGGCCTTGAGCTTTCCATTACCGGCGGGATTACCCCTGCTGACCTGCCGCTGTTTAAAGATATTCGCGTGAAAGCGTTTATTGCCGGGCGAGCACTGGCAGGCTCAGCAAATCCGGCGCAGGTGGCTGGCGATTTCCATGCGCAAATCGACGCTATCTGGGGAGGCAAGCGTGCGTAATCATCCGTTAGGGATTTATGAAAAGGCGCTGGCGAAAGATCTCTCCTGGCCGGAGCGGCTGGTGCTGGCAAAAAGCTGCGGTTTTGATTTTGTCGAAATGTCGGTGGATGAAACCGACGAACGGCTTTCACGTCTTGACTGGAGCACCGCACAAAGGACTTCGCTGGTTGCCGCGATGATCGAAACGGGTGTTGGGATCCCGTCGATGTGCCTGTCCGCACATCGTCGCTTTCCTTTTGGTAGCCGTGACGACGCGGTACGCCAGCGAGCACGGGAGATCATGAGCAAAGCGATTCGTCTGGCACGCGATCTCGGCATACGCACCATCCAGCTGGCGGGCTACGACGTCTATTACGAAGACCACGATGAAGGCACCCGGCAACGTTTTGCTGAAGGGCTGGCGTGGGCGGTCGAACAGGCGGCGGCATCACAAGTCATGCTAGCGGTGGAGATTATGGACACCGCGTTTATGAACTCCATCAGTAAATGGAAAAAGTGGGACGAGATGCTCGCCTCGCCGTGGTTCACCGTCTACCCGGACGTTGGCAACCTCAGCGCCTGGGGCAATGATGTTCCCGCCGAACTGAAACTGGGCATTGACCGTATCGCCGCGATCCACCTGAAAGACACCCAGCCAGTTACCGAGCAAAGTCCCGGACAGTTCCGCGACGTGCCGTTTGGCGAAGGCTGCGTCGATTTCGTTGGCATCTTCAAAACGCTGCATAAACTGAACTATCGCGGTTCTTTCCTGATTGAGATGTGGACCGAAAAAGCCAAAGAGCCGGTGCTGGAGATTATTCAGGCGCGGCGTTGGATTGAAGCGCGTATGCAGGAGGCTGGATTTATATGTTAGAGCAACTGAAAGCCGACGTGCTGGCGGCGAATCTGGCGCTTCCCGCTCACCATCTGGTGACGTTCACCTGGGGCAATGTCAGCGCGGTAGACGAAACGCGGCAATGGATGGTAATCAAACCTTCCGGCGTCGAGTATGACGTGATGACCGCCGACGATATGGTGGTGGTTGAGATAGCCAGCGGCAAGGTGGTGGAAGGTAGCAAAAAGCCCTCGTCCGACACGCCAACGCATCTGGCGCTTTACCGTCGCTACGCCGAAATCGGTGGCATTGTGCATACCCACTCACGCCACGCCACCATCTGGTCGCAGGCCGGGCTGGATCTCCCCGCCTGGGGCACCACGCACGCTGATTATTTCTATGGTGCCATCCCCTGCACGCGACAGATGACCGCAGAGGAGATTAACGGCGAATATGAATATCAGACCGGCGAAGTGATCATTGAAACCTTCGAAGAACGTGGCAGGAGTCCGGCACAAATCCCGGCGGTGCTGGTGCATTCTCACGGCCCGTTCGCATGGGGTAAAAACGCCGCCGATGCCGTGCATAACGCCGTAGTACTCGAAGAATGCGCCTATATGGGCCTATTCTCGCGCCAGCTTGCGCCGCAGCTCCCTGCGATGCAAAACGAACTGCTGGATAAGCACTACCTGCGTAAGCATGGGGCCAATGCCTATTACGGGCAGTAATCCCTCACGCCGGGGCTTCATCGCCCCGGCACTACGAATTGATATGTTCCTTGCTGTAACGCCGCTTCCACGCTGCTGGCGTTAAACCGGTGTGCTTGCGAAAAATCTGCCGGAAATAGCCAACGTCATTAAACCGTATTGCATGGAGCAGGCCGACAACGTCGAGTCACTGCATAACCTGTTGCTGCCCGCCGATGCGCCATTTACGACATTTGAAGGCAAGGGATTGTTCAGCCATAAGATCCTGATTCAGACGCCAGGTTCCCGGTATGAACAGAGCAATCCAGAGCAACAACCTTTGTGGCATTACGACGGAGCACCAGCCGCACCGACATCCACCGGTGAATTAAAAACGCCAGCTCACGCCGGTGATAAAGGTAAAACTCTCATTACGATCAATCATCGGGCTGTTGGTAATCTCTTCCGGCAGCTCGCTGTATCCTGCGCTCGCCATCA
Organism: uncultured Escherichia sp.; assembly: GCF_948475835.1. NCBI lineage: Bacteria > Pseudomonadati > Pseudomonadota > Gammaproteobacteria > Enterobacterales > Enterobacteriaceae > Escherichia > uncultured Escherichia sp. Next base: position 39,213 of record NZ_CAOLGM010000020.1, read on the forward strand.
ATACGACGTGCTCTCCTATCGGGTATTTTGCCGTCAGGCTGACATAGGGCACCCAGGCATCCTGCGCGGAATAACTTGCCAGACCGCTACGACGGGACTCACTCTCTGAAATGCCATAGTAATAGTCACTGAAATTCTCGTCATAATAGAGCACGCCCAGCGCAGGTGTCAGCGACAGGCGACCTATCTGCATTTTGTGGAAAACCGATAGCTCCCCCACCCAGCCGTTGCTGTTATCCAGAACGTCCGCAGCCGCAGAGGCTTTCACAGTTCCCCAACGCTCGTGGTGATACCAGGCAACCCCCGCCATAGCCGTACTATCACGCTTATCAAGCTGTTGCATGGCATAATCGTCATTATCGGCAGGGTCAAATTCCAGCGGCATCCAGGATGCGGTCAGGCTAAGTTCATTTTTTTCACTTTGCGACAGAATAAAACCTAACGTGGTCTGACGAACATAAAAAGAATCACCTTCATAACTAATCAGCGGAATTGCCTTTGTATTTTCATTATAACCGCGATAAGGCGATTCATTATAAGCTGCACCAGCACCAATGGATAATTCAGAAGCAGTTGCGCTTGCCATAAAAGGCAACGCAAATAACGCCACAATATTGCGATTAATTAACATGTCCGGTATTCCATTTTAAAATAAGATAAAAAAGAGTCGGCATAGTAATGCTTACAATTTCTTCGGTGCAAGATTCATATTTATATAGTAATATATAAAATTATATATAATTGGGCTGTTGCGATGACAAAATTACAACTTAAGTACCGGGAGTTAAAAATTATCTCGGTAATCGCTGCCAGTGAAAATATCAGCCATGCCGCGACTGTACTTGGCATCGCACAGGCCAACGTCAGCAAATACCTTGCTGATTTTGAATCAAAAGTGGGTTTAAAAGTCTTTGACCGAACCACCCGGCAGCTGATGCTCACACCTTTTGGTACCGCGCTGTTACCGTACATCAACGACATGCTGGACAGAAACGAGCAGCTTAATAATTTTATTGCAGATTATAAGCATGAGAAACGTGGTCGGGTCACCATCTACGCCCCAACCGGCATAATTACCTATTTATCCAAACATGTAATCGATAAAATTAAAGATATCGGTGATATCACCTTATCGCTAAAAACCTGCAATCTTGAGCGTAATGCCTTTTATGAAGGCGTCGAATTTCCTGATGATTGTGATGTTTTAATCAGCTACGCTCCACCAAAAGATGAATCGCTGGTTGCCAGTTTTATTACCCAATATGCCGTAACCGCTTATGCCAGCCAGCGCTATCTTGAGAAACATCCCATTAGCCGTCCTGACGAACTCGAACATCACTCCTGTATTTTGATCGACTCGATGATGATCGACGACGCGAATATCTGGCGCTTCAACGTCGCCGGGAGTAAAGAGGTGCGGGATTATCGCGTGAAGGGAAATTACGTTTGCGACAACACGCAATCTGCGCTGGAGCTGGCACGAAATCACCTGGGGATTGTGTTTGCGCCAGACAAAAGTGTGCAGAGCGACCTGCAAGACGGCACGCTGGTGCCCTGCTTTCAGCAACCCTATGAATGGTGGCTGGATCTGGTGGCTATCTTCCGTAAACGGGAATACCAGCCCTGGCGGGTCCAGTATGTGCTGGATGAAATGCTGCGTGAAATTCGCCACCAGCTTGCTCAGTCGCAGCAACTGCGGCCTGAACAAGCGGCGGAAAGCGAAGATTAATGATCGAGATAAAGGTAATGCACCCAGCTGGTCATGCGTAATAGCACTTTGCGCATCACCGAGACATGGCTGAAATGATCAGAGTAAACCGCCACCTGGGCGTAAATACCGTCTGGTAAAGCGCTCAAATCAGTGTGCTCATCCAGTTCAATGGTCGCGATAACGCCATCTGAACCCGGCGCTGTGTTTAACGTCTGTAAGGTGCCGGTCGACTGATAAGCTCCGCCGGGAACGGCTGGACTAATGGCTGCCAGCTTACCGCTGAATACCTTACCTGGCAGAGCATTAAACACCACTTCCGCATCGTCGCCAGGAGCCAGTCGCAGCAAGGAGTTCTGACGGAACTGCGCCACGATTTGTCGTTTCTGATCGGGTATAAACACCATCACCGGACGTAGCGGCAGCGACGCGGCATAGGTACCCGGACGAATCAGTACCTGGGTCACATAACCATCGCTCGGCGCACGCACTATCGTCTGCTCAAGGTTATATTTTGCTTCCGCGAGCTGTGCTTTCAGGCTGGCGATTTGAGAATGTTCACCCAACACCAGGCTATCCAGCTGGCTCTGGATCTGTTTTTGTTCCGCCGCCGATGACTTCACGGAGGCTTCCTGCGCCAGATAATTTTGCCGCGCCACATCGATATCGCGTTCTGAAAACGGGTTTACTTTCGCCTGGCTGCCGCGTGCGTAACGCTGATACTCTTTAGCGAATTTATCCCGCGTGGCCTTTGCCTGCTGAGTATTCGCCGCCATCTCATCTAACTCTGCGCCCAACGCCCGCTGTTTATGTTCTGCGGTAACGATATCCGCCATCAGCCGATCCACCCGCGCCTGATAACGCGTCGGGTCCAGTCGAAAAAGCACCTCGCCTTTTTTAATCAGCGTATTTTTCTTGTCCGTCACTTCGATCACCACGCCTGTCACCTGCGGGACAACTGGAATAGAAATAACCGCTTTTTGCGCTTTAAAGGTATACGGATGGTTATAGTTCATTAACAGAATTAAACCGCTGACAATAAATATGCCACCCAGGGCCGCGGTGGGAATGGTCCATTTATTTACAGGAATTTTGAAGATCTTAAACATTGCCCATGCGAAAGCCACATAGGTTAAAATAATCAGTAAATCCATAAGTATTACTCGGCAGAAGAGGATTTGATGTCGGCGAGCTGTTTCTCCAGCCCGGCAATACGCTGTTGTAGTTGCACAACGGAGGAGTCATGGTTTTGCATTCCCCATCCCCGCTCCGGGCGGTAAAGCGTGGCCCAAATCCACAAAAATGGCCAGATAACATGTAACGTAAAAAGACTCACCCAACCAGCAACATGAATGGCGTCGGCATGAGGATGATTACGTTTTTTAGCAATCAGGTAGGGAATATCATGTAAAATAATAATCCCATAGAATATCACCAGAAATACAAAAATAAGCACTCCCAGTGCAAAATAGTCCAGGAACATATTTCCCTCAAAGAATATAAAAAAGAACAATTAACGCATATTATGAAATGCCATGATGCAGTGCAATTTCCTTATTTATATAACGACATATTGTTTTTTATATACTTTCTTAAATGTGCTGTCTGGTTTTTCAACAGGACGAGGTTTATCATATTGAAATAGTGGAACTATTGGCCAAACTAATGAATAACTCCAGTAAAACATCCACAGTACAGATTAAGCGTATTAAACCTTCAATTATCTACCGTTTATTGCTGATTGGCCTCGGATCACCAATGGTGATTTACGGCCTGGTTCGCCCGCTCACCATCGAAACGCGAGATTAAACTCCTGACAAAACACGCCCCAGAAACGCACTTCTGTTGGCGTAGTCTGGGTTATTGCGCACGTAGGTTTAAAACGTAAATTGTAACAACGTGCGCTTTGTTTATGCCGGATGCGGCGTGTACGCCTTATCCGGCCTACGGTCAGGTTCCCGTAGGCATGATAAGACGCGTAAGCGTCGCATCAGGCAATGAATACCCAATGCGACCAGCTTCTTATATCAGAACAGCCCCAACGGTTTATCCGAGTAGCTCACCAGCAGGCACTTGGTTTGCTGGTAATGCTCCAGCATCATCTTGTGGGTTTCGCGACCGATACCTGATTGTTTGTAGCCACCAAACGCCGCATGTGCCGGGTAAGCGTGATAACAGTTGGTCCACACGCGCCCAGCCTGTATGCCGCGCCCCATCTTATAGGCCAGATTACCGTTGCGGCTCCAGACGCCCGCGCCCAGGCCATATTGCGTATCGTTCGCCAGCTCCAGCGCTTCTTCCATCGTTTTGAAGGTGGTCACCGCCAGCACCGGGCCAAAAATCTCCTCCTGGAACACCCGCATATTGTTCTGACCAAACAGAATCGTCGGTTCGAGGTAGTAGCCGTCTTTCAGTTCACCTTCCAGCAGCTTGCGCCGCCCGCCTGTGAGCACGTCAGCGCCCTCTTTTTTACCGATATCAATGTAGTTGAGGATGGTTTCCAGTTGCCCGTGAGAAACCTGCGCGCCCATTTGCGTCACGCTGTCGAGTGGGTTACCGCTGCGAATGCTTTCGACACGGCGGATGGCGCGTTCCATAAAGCGTTCGTAGATAGACTCCTGCACTAAAGCACGGCTTGGACAGGTGCAAACTTCGCCCTGGTTAAAGGCGAACAGTGCAAAGCCTTCCAGCGCTTTATCGAAAAAGGCATCTTCTTCATCCATCACATCAGCAAAGAAGATATTTGGCGACTTGCCGCCCAGCTCCAGGGTTACCGGAATAATGTTTTGCGTGGCGTATTGCATAATTTGTTGGCCCACTTCCGTTGAGCCGGTAAACGCCACTTTGGCGATGCGTTTCGAGGTCGCCAGATATTCGCCAATTTCCCCACCTGCGCCGTTGACCACGTTCACCACGCCCGGCGGCAGTAAATCACCGACGATTTCCATTAGCAGCAGTACAGAAAGCGGGGTAAGACGTGCGGGTTTCAGCACCACACAGTTGCCCGCCGCCAGCGCGGGAGCCATTTTCCAGCTCGCCATCAGCAGCGGGAAGTTCCACGGGATAATCTGCCCCACCACGCCTAACGGTTCATGGAAATGATAGGCCACGGTTTCGCTATCAACTTCACTGATCCCACCTTCCTGCGCCCGAATACACGAGGCGAAATAGCGAAAATGGTCAATCGCCAGCGGCACGTCGGCAGCACTGGTTTCGCGAATGGGTTTGCCGTTATCCCAGGTTTCAGCCGTCGCTAACAGCTCAAGGTTTTGTTCCATTCGATCGGCAATCTTAAACAGAATCGCCGCGCGATCCTGCACCGAGGTGTGCGCCCATTTATCTTTCACTTTGTGCGCAGCATCCAGCGCCAGATCGATGTCTCGTTTGCCCGAAGACGCCACTTCGCACAGCAGCTGCCCGGTCACCGGCGTCAGATTCTGGTAATACTCGCCGTCGGCAGGGGCAACCCATTCGCCGCCAATAAAGTTGTCATAGCGGGCTTTTAACTTGAGGGGGAAACCATACTCGCCGGGCTTAATCTGTGCTGAAGGGGGATTATTGGTCATGATCGTCTCCTTGCGGTGTGAGGTATAACAAGGGTAGACGTGACTGGCGAAATCTTCGCCAGTCGGTAACAGCTTTACGACAGCTATCACGAATTTACGGGCAAGGGTTACAGAGATAGTTGAAAAAGCGGCTGACAATTTGCCAGCCGTTGTGGAAATGATGATTACATCGCTGCGCGATAAATCGCCACAATTTCTTCGTGAGTTGCCTGGATCGGGTTAGTAAAACCACAGGCATCTTTCAGGGCATTAGTCGCCAGAACCGCGAAATCTTCTTCTTTCACGTTCAGGTCGCGTAGGCCTGCCGGGATATCCACTTTCTTCGCCAGTTCACGGATGGCGTTAATGCAGGCTTCAGCACCTTCCGCATCGTTTTTACCTGTCACGTTCACGCCCATTGCAGCGGCACAGTCACGCAGACGTGCGGCGGCGACTTTGCTGTTGAATACCTGAACATGCGGCAGCAAAACGGCGTTACATACACCGTGTGGCAGGTTGTAGAAACCGCCCAGCTGGTGCGCCATCGCATGAACATAACCCAGAGAAGCATTATTGAACGCCATACCGGCGAGGAACTGGGCATAAGCCATTGCTTCACGCGCTTTCGCATTACTGCCATCTTCAACGGCTAACGGCAGATTTTCGGCAATCATGGTCACGGCTTTCAGTGCACAAGCGTCAGTGATCGGCGTGGCGGCAATAGAAACATACGCTTCGATAGCGTGCGTTAAGGCATCCATACCCGTTGCGGCGGTCAGTGACTTCGGCATACCAATCATCAGAGAGGAGTCATTGACAGAAAGCAGCGGAGTGACATGTTTATCAACAATCGCCATTTTGATATGACGCGCTTCGTCAGTGATGATGCAGAAACGGGTCATTTCAGAGGCCGTACCCGCCGTGGTATTGATGGCGATCATCGGCAGCTGCGGTTTTGCAGAGCGGTCAACGCCTTCGTAATCGCGAATATCGCCGCCATTGGCTGCCACCAGCGCAATACCTTTTGCGCAGTCGTGTGGAGAACCACCGCCTAAGGAGATCACGCTATCGCAATTATTCTCTTTAAGTAATTTCAACCCTGCGGCGACGTTTTCCGTGGTGGGGTTAGGTTGGGTGCCATCATAAATAACGCTAAAAATATTGCGTTCTTCCAGTGCTTTTTGCACATCGCCCGCCATACCTAATTTCGTTAACATACTGTCAGTGACAATTAAGGTACGGGTAAATCCATAATCTGCCATCATATTCATTGCATCAGTCAATGAATCAGCGCCGATGACATTCACAGAAGGAATAAAGAAAGTTGAAGATGCCATAACACACTCCTGAAAGTGTAAAAAAGGGTGGGCAGCTTACTGAGGATTTTCATTCGAAAACATGATCATTATTATTA
>NZ_CAOLGM010000021.1:0-45840 GCF_948475835.1 uncultured Escherichia sp.
CCGTCATATTTCCATAGAAACGTGATGATATTTACAGCAATTTTTATCTATTTATATGATTTACTTATATTTAAATTAACTAAACGGAAATTTTGTTTCTGATGGAAACTTTATCGACCTGGCACAAAATCCTCTTTCAGACATCCAGAATGCCAAAAAATAGTATGAAAATTGTGCTATCAGCTAAGAAAAAACTAATCCGCAATAAGAATGCGGGTTATTTTTTGTGCGTAAATGTTGCAATGTAATATTCCGTAACAGGATGATCGTTATGGCGGGGTTGCAAATAGATTGCTTGACTTAACAAACAGATAACTTGACAGAAAGGATAAAAAAGAGCCAGCAGGCGCTGGCTCTTTGAGGAAGAAAATCAGAAGCTGGCGTTGCGCGGAGTACGTGGGAACGGAATCACATCACGCACGTTTTGCACGCCAGTTACGTAAGCAATCAGGCGTTCAAAACCAAGACCGAAACCTGAATGCGGAACAGTACCGTAGCGACGCAGATCGCGATACCACCAGTAATCTTCTTTATTCAGGCCCATTTCCAGCATACGCTCGTCCAGAACGTCCAGACGTTCTTCACGCTGGGAGCCACCAATGATCTCACCGATGCCCGGAGCCAGAACGTCCATAGCCGCAACGGTTTTACCGTCTTCGTTGAGGCGCATATAGAACGCTTTAATATCTTTCGGATAGTTTTTAACCACTACCGGTGCTTTAAAGTGTTCTTCCGCCAGATAACGCTCATGCTCAGAAGAGAGATCGACGCCCCAGTAAACCGGGTTTTCAAACTTCCTGCCGCAGTTTTCGAGAATGGTCACTGCGTCGGTGTAATCCACCTGCGCGAAATCGGCCTCAATGAAGCGTTCCAGACGTGAAACGGCATCTTTATCTACGCGTTCAGCGAAGAATTTCATGTCGTCTGCGCGTTCTTCGAGAACCGCTTTGAAGACATATTTCAGCATGGCTTCAGCCAGACCCGCGATATCGTTCAGGTTAGCAAACGCCACTTCCGGCTCCAGCATCCAGAATTCCGCCAGGTGACGGCTGGTGTTGGAGTTTTCAGCACGGAAAGTCGGGCCGAAGGTATAAATTTTGGATAATGCGCAAGCGTAGGTTTCGCCGTTCAACTGGCCAGATACGGTCAGGAAAGACTCTTTACCAAAGAAGTCTTTGTCGAAATCCACTTTGCCCTGATCGTTACGCGGCAGGTTTTCCAGATCCAGCGTAGAAACGCGGAACATTTCGCCTGCACCTTCGGTATCAGATGCGGTAATCAGTGGCGTTGAAACCCAGAAGAATCCCTGCTCGTTAAAGAAGCGATGCAGCGCCTGCGCCAGCGTATGGCGAACGCGCGCGACGGCACCAATCAGGTTTGTGCGCGGACGCAGGTGAGCGACTTCACGCAGATACTCAATGCTGTGGCGTTTTGCCGCCATCGGGTAAGTGTCTGGATCTTCAACCCAACCAGCAACTTCAACTTTGCTGGCCTGAATTTCAAATTGTTGCCCCTGGCCCGGCGACGCCACGACTTTACCCGTCACAATGACCGAGCAGCCGGTGGTCAGACGCAGGACGTCTTCATTGTAATTGGGCAGAGAATTATTGATGACAGCCTGTACAGGATCAAAGCAGGAACCGTCATAAACGGCGAGGAAGGAGATGCCAGCTTTTGAATCTCGGCGGGTACGTACCCATCCGCGTACGGTGACTTCGCTGTCAACGGCTACGCGGCCCTGGAGTACGTCGGCTACAGGCACAACGCTCATAATATTCTCTCTGTTAATAGTCGGAAAAAATAAACACTTGTCCACCCGTAAATGGGGGGATACCTATGTTACCTGGCATCTGCAATCAGACAAGCAGAATTCGCAAATGCAGCGAAAGATTTCGGAATTAAAGGTAAAAAAAGGGAGCCGATTAGCTCCCTGATGATATTAACTGGCTTTTTTAATATGCGGAAGGTCGAACGCTTTGCGCAGCGCCCGAACAAACGCTTTATCGTGGCAGATAGTTTTGCCAGGGCTGTCAGAAAGTTTCGCCACCGGTTTACCGTTACACTCAACCAACTTAATCACAATATTCAGGGGTTTTACCTGGGGGATATCGCAGGTCAGGCGAGTCCCAATACCAAAACTTAATTGCACGCGGGAAGAGAAGTGGCGGTATAGCTCAACCGCTTTGCGTAAATCCAGATTGTCAGAGAAAACCAGAGTTTTACTCTGTGGATCAATTCCCAGCTTTTCATAATGTGCAATGGCTTTTTCACCCCATTCAACCGGGTCGCCAGAGTCATGACGCAGGCCCTGATAGCGACTGGCGAACTCGACACCGAAATCACGCAGGAAAGCATCCATAGTGATGCAGTCGGTTAATGCAATGCCAAGTTGGTCGGGATATTCTTCCAGCCAGGCAGCAAGTGCAGCTCGCTGGCTGTTGGCTAGATCCGGGCTGATTTGCTGATGTGCCTGGAACCATTCGTGTGCCTGTGTTCCCATCGGCGTGAGGGAAAGCCGACGCGCCAGATCGTAGTTGCTGGTGCCCACGAACCAGGATTCCTGTTGCAGACGCTTAACGATGGTTTCTTGTACTTCGCGAGAAAAACGGCGACGGGTGCCAAAATCCATAAGATGGAAGCGCGACATATCAAGGCCGGCGGTTAACGCCGAGAAGTCGACTAATTTGCTTTCCAGCGTGTCGAGGGCTTGCGCAACGTCGGCCTGCGGTGAGCGATAGCGATGTACCATTTCACTGATAACCGCCAGCAAAGGAACTTCCCAGAGGATGACTTCACGCCACGGGCCGCTTAAACGAATATCCAGCTTGCCATTATCGTTGGATACGGTGACTTGTTCCGGGTTAAAGCGGAACTCGCGTAACCAGTTAAGATAGTCGGCCTTAAAGAAAGGCAGAGCAGAGAGCCACTGATATTCATCATCCTGCAGGCGCAGGTGCTGCATCGCCTGAATCTGTTCACGAATAGCATCGGCATAAATACCCAGCAGATCGTCACCTCGGCAACGAAACTCCGCCGCGACATGCACATCGTAATAGTGATGAAACACGGCTTGCTGCATATGCAACTTATAAGCATCTGTATCCAGCAACGAGTGCAGAACAGGAGAAGCGAATTGTGTCATAGGTGCGCAGTAGCGTCCTCGTACAGGAGCGTTTAGTACAATAAACATCTTCAGGAACTGCTGGAGTATACCTTGTTTCGCAATTTATTGAACCCCGATCACACCATATGCCACCTTTCTGGTCGATGGCATTACGCGGTGTATGTTATAAAAATGTAGCAATAAAGGCGTTTGTACCTGAAAAGATGAAGATTCTGCATAGCGCGATTTACGCAACAGGAATAGACTGAACACCAGACTCTATAAAAGATGCTAAAGGTTATTTATGACTCAACAGCCACAAGCCAAATACCGTCACGATTATCGTGCGCCGGATTACCAGATTACTGATATTGACTTGACCTTTGACCTCGACGCGCAAAAGACGGTCGTTACCGCGGTCAGCCAGGCTGTCCGTCATGGTGCATCAGATGCTCCGCTTCGTCTCAACGGCGAAGACCTCAAACTGGTTTCTGTTCATATTAATGATGAGCCGTGGACCGCCTGGAAAGAAGAAGAGGGCGCACTGGTCATCAGTAATTTGCCGGAGCGTTTTACGCTTAAGATCATTAATGAAATAAGCCCGGCGGCGAATACGGCGCTGGAAGGGCTTTATCAGTCAGGCGATGCGCTTTGCACCCAGTGTGAAGCCGAAGGTTTCCGCCATATTACGTATTATCTCGACCGCCCGGACGTGCTGGCGCGTTTTACCACCAAAATTATTGCCGATAAAATCAAATATCCCTTCCTGCTTTCCAATGGTAACCGCGTTGCGCAAGGCGAACTCGAAAACGGACGCCATTGGGTACAGTGGCAGGACCCGTTCCCGAAACCGTGCTACCTGTTTGCGCTGGTGGCAGGCGACTTTGATGTACTGCGCGATACCTTTACCACGCGTTCTGGTCGCGAAGTAGCACTGGAGCTGTACGTCGATCGCGGCAACCTTGATCGCGCGCCGTGGGCGATGACCTCGCTGAAAAACTCCATGAAATGGGATGAAGAACGCTTTGGCCTGGAGTATGACCTCGACATCTATATGATCGTCGCGGTGGATTTCTTCAATATGGGCGCAATGGAGAATAAGGGGCTGAATATCTTTAACTCCAAATATGTGTTGGCCCGCACCGACACCGCCACCGACAAAGATTATCTCGATATTGAACGCGTTATCGGCCATGAATATTTCCATAACTGGACCGGTAACCGAGTGACCTGCCGCGACTGGTTCCAGCTCAGCCTGAAAGAAGGTTTAACCGTCTTCCGCGATCAGGAATTCAGCTCTGACCTTGGTTCCCGCGCGGTAAACCGTATCAATAATGTGCGCACCATGCGCGGATTGCAGTTTGCGGAAGACGCCAGCCCGATGGCGCACCCGATCCGCCCGGATATGGTCATTGAGATGAACAACTTCTACACCCTGACCGTTTACGAGAAGGGCGCGGAAGTGATTCGCATGATCCACACCCTGCTGGGCGAAGAAAACTTCCAGAAAGGGATGCAACTCTATTTCGAGCGCCATGATGGCAGCGCGGCAACCTGCGACGACTTTGTGCAGGCGATGGAAGATGCGTCGAATGTCGATCTCTCCCATTTCCGCCGTTGGTACAGCCAGTCCGGCACGCCGATTGTGACCGTCAAAGACGACTACAATCCGGAAACCGAGCAGTACACCCTGACCATCAGCCAGCGCACGCCAGCCACGCCGGATCAGGCAGAAAAACAGCCGCTGCATATTCCATTTGCCATCGAATTGTATGACAACGAAGGCAAAGTGATCCCGTTGCAGAAAGGCGGTCATCCGGTGAATTCCGTGCTGAACGTCACCCAGGCGGAACAGACCTTTGTTTTTGATAATGTCTACTTCCAGCCGGTGCCTGCGCTGCTGTGCGAATTCTCTGCGCCAGTGAAACTGGAATATAAGTGGAGCGATCAGCAACTGACCTTCCTGATGCGTCATGCGCGTAATGATTTCTCCCGTTGGGATGCGGCGCAAAGTTTGCTGGCAACCTACATCAAGCTGAACGTCGCCCGTCATCAGCAAGGGCAGCCGCTGTCTCTGCCGGTACATGTGGCTGACGCTTTCCGCGCGGTGCTGCTCGATGAGAAGATTGATCCGGCGCTGGCGGCAGAAATCCTGACGCTGCCTTCTGTCAATGAAATGGCTGAACTGTGCGATATCATCGACCCGATTGCTATTGCCGAAGTACGCGAAGCACTCACTCGTACTCTGGCGACTGAACTGGCGGATGAGCTGCTGGCTATTTACAACGCGAATTACCAGAGCGAGTACCGTGTTGAGCATGAAGATATTGCAAAACGCACTCTGCGTAATGCCTGCCTGCGCTTCCTTGCTTTTGGTGAAACGCATCTGGCTGACGTGCTGGTGAGCAAGCAATACCATGAAGCAAACAATATGACCGATGCGCTGGCAGCGCTTTCTGCGGCGGTTGCTGCACAGCTGCCTTGCCGTGACGCGCTGATGCAGGAGTACGACGATAAGTGGCATCAGGACGGTCTGGTGATGGATAAATGGTTTATCCTGCAAGCCACCAGCCCGGCGGCGAATGTGCTGGAGACGGTGCGTGGTCTGTTGCAGCATCGCTCATTTACCATGAGCAACCCGAACCGTATTCGTTCGTTGATTGGTGCGTTTGCGGGCAGCAACCCGGCAGCGTTCCATGCCGAAGATGGCAGCGGTTACCAGTTCCTGGTGGAAATGCTTACCGACCTCAACAGCCGTAACCCGCAGGTAGCTTCACGTCTGATTGAACCGCTGATTCGCCTGAAACGTTATGATGCCAAACGTCAGGAGAAAATGCGCGCGGCGCTGGAACAGTTGAAAGGGCTGGAAAATCTCTCTGGCGATCTGTACGAGAAGATCACCAAAGCACTGGCTTGATACTTTTGAGCCAAAATGCCTGATGCGACGCTTGACGCGTCTTATCAGGCCTACAACTCCGTTGAAATTGCTGGTTTTGTAGGCTGGATAAGGCGTTCACGCCGCATCCGGCAGCCGTGCCCAACTGCCTGATGCGATGCTTGACGTGTCTTATCAGGCCTACTAGTCCGTTGAAAATGCTGGTTTTGTGCGCCACATCCGGCATATTAACCATGACGCCGAATCAGTTGTTCAGAATGCCCACGCCGCATTACCCGTTGCAATACTTCCGCTTCCAGCTCCGCTAATCGCACCGACCCTAACCGGCGCGGACGAGGGATATCCACCGTCAAATCCAGACCAATTTTTCCCTCTTCAATTAACAGCACCCGGTCAGCCATTGCTACCGCTTCGCTCACATCATGCGTCACCAACAGTACGGTAAAGCCGTGCTGCTGCCAAAGTGACACAATCAAATCCTGCATCTCGAGTCGCGTTAAGGCGTCCAGCGCCCCGAGCGGTTCATCAAGCAACAATAAACCCGGTCGATGAATCAACGCTCTTGCCAGCGCCACACGCTGTTTCTGCCCGCCAGAAAGTGCGGCAGGCCATTCCCCGGCGCGATTCTCCAGTCCTACTGCAGCCAACGCCCGACGCGCGGCATCGCGCCACTGGCCTTTAAGGCCTAACCCAACGTTATCAATCACCGATTTCCACGGCAGCAGACGCGCATCCTGAAACATCATTCGCGTGTCTTCCTGAATCTCAGCCAGCGGTGTGGTGCCCGCTAACACATCGCCTGCGGTTGGCGTTTCCAGACCTGCCAGCAGGCGCAGCAGGGTACTTTTGCCACCACCGCTGCGGCCCACCACCGCCACAAACTGACCTGCCGGAATATGTAAATCCAGTTGGTTCAGGACGATATTTTCCGCGTAATGTTTGCTTACTGCATTGAGCAACAATGGTGTGCCCTGGTTCAGACGAGCAGTATTCATACCGTGGCCTCCTTCAAATGATAAGCCGGGTTCCAGCGCAACCAGAGGCGCTCTAACAGCTGCGCGCTGACGTCAGCAAGTTTGCCGAGCAGGGCGTAAAGAATAATAGCGACTACCACCACGTCCGTTTGCAAAAACTCCCGCGCATTCATCGCCAGATAACCAATGCCTGAATTGGCAGAAATGGTTTCGGCAACAATCAGCGTCAGCCACATCAGGCCCAACGCAAAACGCACGCCGACCATAATTGAGGGCAGGGCACCAGGCAGGATCACATGGATAAACAGCGGTATGCCGGATAATCCATAGCTACGCGCCATTTCCACCAGACCGCGATCGATATTACGGATGCCATGCCAGGTGTTGATATAAATGGGGAATAGCGTGCCGAGCGCCACCAGAAAGATTTTTGCGGATTCATCAATGCCAAACCACAAAATCACCAGCGGGATCAGCGCCAGATGCGGTACGTTGCGCAACATCTGAATTGAGGTATCCAGCAGCCGTTCTCCCCAGCGAGATAGCCCGCTAATCAGTCCCAAAATCAACCCCAGCGATCCGCCAATTGAAAAGCCAATCAGCGCCCGCCAGGAACTGATCGCCAGATGCTGCCACAGTTCGCCGCTGGCGGAGAGCGTCCAGAACGCCGTCACCACCCCTTCCGGTGAGGGCAAAATACGCGTCGACAGCCAGCCAACTGAGGAGGCCAGTTGCCACACCGCCACGATGCCCACCGGTAAAAACCAGGGGGCAACGCGCAATAACCACTTCTTCACTGGCGTTGCCATTATTTCTTCCTTAACTTTGCGCGACTTTACGGGGGATAAAATCATTCGCCACCGCTTCGCCTTGCGGATTCAGCGGCTGCGGCTGGGGAATTTCCGGAATGGCGACATCCAGATGTGGGAACAGCAACTCGCCGACCCGATACGCTTCTTCCAGATGCGGATAGCCCGAAAGCACAAAGCTGTCGATGCCAAGCGCGGCGTATTCGTTGATTCGCGCAGCGACCGTAGGACCATCGCCCACCAGCGCCGTTCCGGCACCGCCGCGCACTAAGCCAACGCCCGCCCATAAATTAGGGCTGATCTCCAGATTGTCGCGCTTGCCGTTATGTAACGCCGCCATTCGCTGTTGTCCTACGGAATCCGTCCGGGCGAATGCGGCCTGTGCTTTGGCGATAGTTTCATCATCAAGATGCGAGATTAACCGCTCGGCGGCCTGCCACGCTTCGTCGTTAGTTTCACGAACAATCACATGCAGACGAATACCGAAACGAATTTTGCGTCCATGCGCGGCAGCTTTCGCCCGCACTTGTTCGATCTTCTCTTTTACTAGTTCTGGCGGTTCGCCCCAGGTGAGGTAGAGATCAACTTGTTCTGCCGCCAGCTCCTGGGCGACGTCTGACGATCCGCCAAAGTAAAGCGGAGGATAAGGCTGTTGAATCGGCGGGAAGAGCAGTTTTGCTCCGCGCACATGAATATGTTTACCGTTGAAATTGACGGTTTCCCCCAGCAATAAGCGCCGCCAGACCTGGGTAAATTCCGCCGAGGCTTCGTAGCGCTCGCTATGATCAAGGAACACGCCGTCGCCTGCCAGCTCTTGTGGATCGCTGCCTGTGACCAGATTAAACAACGCACGACCATTTGAGAGACGGTCAAGCGTGGCGGCCTGGCGAGCGGCAACGGTAGGTGAGGTTACGCTGGGGCGCAGGGCGACAAGAAACTTCAGCCGCTGCGTCACCGGGATCATCGACGCCGCCACCAGCCACGCATCTTCACACGATCGCCCCGTTGGGATCAGCACACCGGTATAGCCCAGACGATCCGCCGCTTGCGCAATTTGTTGCAGATAACCGTGATCAACCGGGCGTGAACCTTCTTCCGTTCCCAGATAGTGCCCGTCACCGTGGGTCGGTAAAAACCAGAACATATTCAGACTCATAATTGTTTTCCTTCCAGTTGAGTGGGCTGCCAGATGCGCTGGCGAATATCGACTTTTTTCGGCACCAGACGATTTTCATAAAACAGATCTGCCGTTTGCTGCTGTAAGGCGGCAATCTCGGCGTTAACCGGTTTGATGGTGGTAGGAGGGCGATGATCTAAGTAAGAGGCAATCACCGGTGCCGGTAAGCCCATCGTTTTTGCCAGTAAAGCGATGCTTTGCTCGCGCTGGCTGCGGGTTAACGCATCGGCCTCACTAAAGGTTGCCAGTACGCCCTGAATAAAAGCGCCGTTTTTTTCTGCATAGGGGCGAGCTGCCAGATAAAACGATCCGGTTTGATTGAGATCGGTGCCGTCTTTCAACACCCGCACGCCGCCCTGTAATAACGCAGCGGAGTAGTAGGGATCCCAGATAGCCCAGGCGTCAACGTTACCTTGCTGGAACGCGGCGCGGGCATCGGCAGGTGTCAGGTAAGTGGGTTGTATATCGGTAAACTTAAGTCCGGCCTGACGCAGTGCACGCAGTAAAAGGTTGTGTGAACTGGAACCTTTCTGAAAGGCAACTTTGTGACCTTTAAGATCGGCTACGGTTTTGATCGGGCTGTTTTCTGCCACCAGAATCACTTCGGCTTTGGGCTTCGGTGGCTCGACGCCCACATATACCAAATCAGCCCCGGCAGCCTGGGCAAAGATTGGCGGAATATCCCCGGTACTGCCGAGATCAATACTGCCAACGTTTAACGCTTCCAACATTTGCGGACCCGCGGGGAACTCCACCCAGGAGATTTTTGATTGCGGATAGCGTTTTTCCAGTAACTGGTGGCTTTTTGCCAGCACCATACCAATACTGCCTTTCTGATAGCCTATACGTAACGCTTCAGGCGAGGATTCTGCAGCAACCGCAAAAGTAGAGACGCTAAGCAATCCCGCCAGCGCCAGTTTAATGATGTTACGCATGGACATTACCTCGCAGAGACAGAAGGTCAGGAACCTGAACATCGCGGCGGTGCAATGCCTGCCAGAAAGTTTCTAGCGCGGTATCAAGACGGGTTTGCAGATTTGGCGTGAACTGGGGTCTGTGATGGTAATCAATGACTTGTGAGTCATCGGCAAACACGCCGTGCAGGATCTCCTGGGCTTTCAGTGCGCTTAAAACTGGTTTAAGGGCATAATCGACCGCCAGCAGATGGGCCACGGTACCGCCCGTCGCCAGCGGTAGCACCACTTTGCCTTGCAAAGCGCGCTCTGGCAGCAGGTCGAGCAGGGTTTTCAGCGCGCCGGAATAGGCGGCTTTATACACAGGTGTAGCGACTATCAGTCCATCAGCCTGTTGCAGCTGTTCGGTGAAGGTCTTGAGTGCCGGACTATCGAAACGAGCATAAAGCAGATCTTCCGGGGCGAAGTTTTGCAGATTCCAGTGATAAACCTCTACATCGAGGCCATTTAGTTTTTCCCGCGCATATTCCAGCAAGGAGCTGGAGCGAGAAGGAAAGCGAGGACTACCCGCCAGGGTGATGACACGCATACTCTCTCCTTATAACCAATTGTTCTTTTTTTGTTAACATTGATAACAATTCGGTCAGTCTGTCGGAGAGACAAGAAAATGCCAAATATAAATTTTGTGTATCTTTTTCTGAAAATAAACTAAAGAAAGGGCTTTATATATCACGCATATTTATTTGTTGGATAGTCATTAGATGTTGAATCAATGAATTACTCGTTCAGTTAATATTTAAATATTCATGAAATCTATAAATTAAAGATTTGTCACTTATTGGATTTAGTATGCTTGATTTAAATGGCGGTCAATTATTGTTATTATTAAGTCTAATGTCATTTAAAGGCATTATCATATTTACGAAGAGATCAGGATGATGACGATGAAAAAAAGTGTATTGACGGCGTTTATAACTGTGGTATGTGCAACGTCCAGCGTTATGGCAGCTGATGATAATGCTATCACGGATGGCAAAGTAACATTTAATGGTAAAGTTATTGCTCCAGCTTGTACCCTGGTAGCTGCGACGAAAGATTCAGTAGTCACATTGCCAAATGTCAGCGCCACCAAGTTGCAAACTAATGGAGCAGTCTCTGGCGTTAAAACTGATGTACCAATTGCCTTAGAAGGCTGTGATGTTACTGTAACTAAAAATGCGACGTTTACCTTTAGTGGTACGGCTGACGGCGTGCAACCTACAGCATTTGCCAACCAGGCTACCACCGATGCAGCGACGAATGTTGCTCTACAAATGTATCTGCCAGATGGTTCTACATCGGTAACTCCCGGTACCGAAACGTCGAATATTCAGTTAGCGGATTCTGCTGAGCAAACAGTGACCTTTAAAGTTGATTATATCGCTACGGGGAAAGCGACTTCTGGTAATGTGAATGCGGTAACAAATTTCCATATTAACTATTATTAATAGAACTCATTAATTGTTTTATTAATTAGTACCCCTCTAGTGTTCTGGAGGAGATATTCATATTTTTTAAGAGTGACTATTTATGAAAACTTGCATAACAAAGGGAATTGTGACCGTAAGTTTAACGGCAATATTACTCAGCTGCTCATCCGCATGGGCGGCAGGTAAAGGCGGGATTGGACTTGCAGCAACACGTCTTGTTTATTCAGAAGGTGAAGAGCAAATTTCACTGGGTGTACGTAACACCAGTCCGGATGTTCCTTATCTTATTCAGTCATGGGTGATGACCCCAGATAATAAAAAATCAGCAGATTTTATTATTACACCACCGCTATTTGTGCTGAATCCGGCTAATGAGAATCTGTTACGCATTATGTACATTGGTGCGCCGTTGGCGAAAGACAGAGAAACCCTTTTCTTCACTAGTGTACGGGCAGTCCCTTCAACAACGAAGCGGGAAGAGGGAAATACCCTGAAGATTGCCACACAAAGCGTCATCAAACTTTTCTGGCGACCAAAAGGTTTAGCGTATCCCTTAGGCGAGGCTCCGGCGAAACTGCGTTGCACTTCGTCAGCTGACATGGTTACGGTCAGTAACCCAACACCTTATTTCATTACCCTGACAGACCTGAAAATAGGTGGAAAAGTAGTTAAAAATCAAATGATTTCCCCCTTTGATAAATACCAATTTTCTCTGCCAAAGGGGGCCAAAAATAGCAGCGTAACGTATCGAACCATCAATGACTACGGGGCGGAAACGCCGCAACTCAACTGTAAATCGTAAGCCGTCTTCAGTTAAGAGAGCGAGATGTATAGAACTCATCGACAACACAGCCTGTTAAGCTCTGGTGGAGTGCCATCGTTTATTGGTGGGCTGGTGGTGTTTGTGTCGGCAGCGTTCAATGCACAAGCTGAAACCTGGTTCGATCCTGCTTTTTTCAAAGATGATCCCTCAATGGTGGCCGATTTGTCTCGTTTCGAAAAAGGACAAAAAATAACGCCAGGGGTTTATCGTGTCGATATTGTTCTGAATCAGACAATTGTAGATACGCGCAACGTCAATTTTGTTGAGATAACGCCAGAGAAGGGGATTGCCGCCTGTTTGACGACTGAAAGCCTGGATGCAATGGGTGTTAATACTGATGCGTTTCCGGCTTTTAAACAACTGGACAAACAAGCGTGTGTGCCATTGGCGGAGATTATTCCGGATGCCAGCGTAACGTTTAATGTGAATAAACTCCGTCTGGAAATTTCAGTACCGCAAATCGCCATCAAAAGTAATGCCCGTGGTTATGTCCCCCCTGAACGTTGGGATGAAGGGATCAACGCGCTATTACTGGGATATTCGTTTAGCGGGGCTAACAGTATTCATAGCAGCGCAGACAGTGATTCTGGCGACAGCTATTTTCTGAATTTAAACAGTGGCGTTAATTTAGGCCCATGGAGATTGCGCAACAATTCAACATGGAGTCGCAGTAGTGGCCAAACCGCAGAATGGAAGAATCTCAGCAGCTATTTGCAGCGGGCGGTTATTCCACTAAAAGGCGAACTGACCGTAGGTGATGATTATACTGCAGGCGATTTTTTCGATAGTGTCAGCTTTCGTGGTGTGCAGCTGGCGTCAGATGACAACATGCTGCCAGACAGCCTGAAAGGGTTTGCGCCTGTGGTGCGTGGTATCGCCAAAAGCAATGCCCAGATAACGATTAAGCAAAATGGTTACACCATTTACCAAACTTATGTATCGCCTGGTGCTTTTGAAATTAGTGATCTCTATTCCACGTCGTCGAGCGGTGATTTGTTAGTTGAAATCAAAGAAGCGGACGGCAGCGTCAATAGCTACAGCGTACCGTTTTCCAGCGTGCCATTACTCCAGCGTCAGGGGCGAATCAAATACGCGGTGACACTGGCGAAATACAGAACCAATAGTAATGAACAGCAGGAGAGCAAATTTGCCCAGGCCACGTTGCAGTGGGGCGGACCGTGGGGAACGACATGGTATGGTGGTGGACAATATGCTGAATATTACCGTGCCGCCATGTTTGGTCTGGGATTTAACCTTGGCGATTTCGGAGCAATTTCGTTCGATGTGACCCAGGCGAAGAGTACGCTGGCAGACCAAAGCGAACATAAAGGTCAGTCATATCGTTTTCTGTATGCCAAAACGCTCAACCAATTGGGCACTAATTTTCAATTGATGGGCTATCGCTATTCGACGTCGGGTTTCTACACCCTTTCCGACACCATGTATAAACATATGGATGGCTACGAATTTAATGACGGTGATGATGAAGATACGCCGATGTGGTCGCGTTATTACAATTTGTTTTACACCAAACGTGGCAAACTGCAGGTCAATATCTCCCAGCAATTAGGCGAGTACGGTTCGTTTTATTTAAGTGGTAGCCAGCAAACTTACTGGCATACCGATCAACAGGATCGGCTATTACAGTTTGGCTACAACACGCAAATTAAAGATCTCTCGCTGGGGGTTTCCTGGAACTACAGTAAGTCCCGTGGTCAACCTGATGCTGATCAGGTGTTTGCACTAAATTTTTCCCTGCCGCTCAATCTGTTGCTCCCCAGAAGTAATGATAGCTATACCAGGAAAAAAAATTACGCATGGATGACCTCTAACACCAGTATCGATAACGAAGGGCACATTACACAAAACCTGGGTTTAACGGAGACACTACTCGATGACGGTAACCTGAGCTACAGCGTGCAACAGGGATATAACAGCGAGGGGAAAACGGCTAATGGTAGCGCCAGCATGGACTACAAAGGGGCGTTTGCAGATGCCCGAGTGGGCTACAACTACAGCGATAACGGCAGTCAACAACAACTGAACTACGCTCTTTCAGGCAGTTTAGTTGCCCATTCACAGGGCATTACCCTGGGGCAATCGCTGGGGGAAACTAACGTCCTGATTGCAGCACCAGGCGCAGAGAATACTCGTGTGGCGAACAGCACCGGGCTGAAAACTGACTGGCGCGGATATACCGTTGTCCCCTATGCCACTTCTTATCGGGAAAATCGAATCGCACTTGATGCGGCATCGTTAAAACGTAACGTGGATCTTGAAAATGCAGTAGTCAACGTGGTTCCCACCAAAGGGGCGTTGGTTCTGGCGGAGTTCAATGCCCATGCGGGAGCAAGGGTATTAATGAAAACATCAAAGCAGGGTATACCGCTGCGTTTTGGCGCGATAGCGACGCTGGACGGCATACAGACTAATAGCGGCATTATTGATGATGGCTCGCTCTATATGTCCGGTTTGCCCGCTCAGGGAGCGATAACTGTACGCTGGGGCGAAGCTCCCGATCAAATTTGTCATATCAGTTACCAGCTTACCGAACAACAAATTAACTCTGCGATTACGCGAATGGATGCCATATGCAGATAATCTTTGGAGAAAAATGCGTGTTATTACTACGACTATTTTTTGCCGCCGTCTTAATGCTATGGTGCGCTCAAACTGCTGCTTATAGCGGGCAGTGTCATACCACTCAGGGGAATCCGTATATTGGCGTCAATTTTGGCGTTAAAACCCTGGAGGAAGAAGAAAATACGGCTGGAGTAGTTAAAGACAAATTTTATCAGTGGAACGAATCGAATGATTATTATGTTTCCTGTGATTGCGATAAAGACAATGTCAGAAGTGGCCGATGGGCATTCGCCGCGGATTCACCGTTAGTCTATTTAGGCGACAACTGGTACAAAATTAATGACTATCTTGCCGCCAAAGTTTTATTGCAGGTTAAAGGCAGTTCTCCTACTGCGGTTCCTTTCGAAAACGTGGGCACAGGGGCAGATACACGATGGCATATTTGCGATCCCGGCGGTCAACGTTTAGGTGGCCAGGGGGCTAGCGGTAATAGCGGTAGCTTTTCCCTGAAAATATTGCAGCCGTTCGTTGGTTCGGTCGTCATTCCTCCTATGGCGCTGGCGCGATTATTTGAATGCTACAACATACCCGCAGGTGATTCCTGCACGACTACAGGTACACCGGTTTTAGTGTATTACCTGTCTGGTACGATCAATTCACTTGGCTCATGTTCCGTCAATGCCGGAGAGACTATCGAGGTCGATCTGGGCGACGTATTTGCGGCTAACTTTCGTGTTGTAGGGCATAAACCCCTTGGGGCCAGAACGGCAGAACTCGCAATTCCAGTCAGGTGTAACACGGGAAACGCGGGGTTAGTTAACGTCAACCTGAGTCTGACGGCAACCACAGACCCCAGCTATCCCCAGGCGATTAAGACGTCACGTCCTGGCGTGGGCGTGGTGGTGACCGATAGCCAGAACAACATTATTTCCCCTGCTGGTGGAACATTACCGCTCTCTATTCCTGATGATGCAGACAGTATCGCGCGAATGAATGTCTATCCAGTCAGCACGACAGGTGTACCACCAGAAACCGGGCGATTTGAAGCCACGGCAACGGTGAGAATAAATTTTGATTAACGCGTGAACGTATGAAGAAAAAAACGATATTTCAGTGCGTTATCTTGTTCTTTAGCATTCTTAACATCCATGTCGGGATGGCTGGGCCTGAACAAGTTAGTATGCATATTTATGGGAATGTGGTCGATCAGGGCTGTGATGTCGCCACCAAAAGTGCATTACAAAATATTCATATTGGTGATTTTAATATCAGTGATTTTCAGGCCGCGAATACCGTAAGCACTGCTGCTGATTTGAATATCGATATCACCGGTTGTGCCGCTGGTATTACTGGCGCGGACGTCCTTTTTAGCGGCGAGGCTGACACCCTTGCGCCGACACTGCTCAAACTAACTGACACAGGCGGAAGCGGTGGTATGGCAACGGGGATTGCCGTGCAAATTCTTGATGCGCAAAGTCAGCAAGAAATCCCGCTCAATCAGATCCAGCCTCTTACGCCCTTAAAAGCCGGGGATAACACACTCAAATATCAACTTCGTTATAAGTCCACAAAGGCGGGAGCAACGGGCGGTAATGCGACGGCGGTTCTCTATTTTGATCTGGTTTACCAGTGAAGGAGTGATGTTGAAACGGATAATCTGGATTCTGTTCTTACTGGGATTAACGGGGGGCTGTGAGCTATTTGCCCATGATGGCACAGTCAACATTAGCGGATCGTTTCGCCGTAATACATGCGTGCTGGCACAGGATAGCAAGCAAATCAATGTGCAGTTAGGCGATGTCTCGCTGACACGTTTTTTTCATGGGAATTATGGCCCGGAGAAATCTTTCATCATTAATTTGCAGGATTGCGGAACAGATGTCAGCACGGTTGACGTCACCTTTTCAGGAACCCCCGACGGAGTGCAGAGCGAAATGCTGTCCATTGAAAGTGGTACGGATGCAGCCAGCGGGCTGGCAATTGCGATTCTGGATGATGCGAAGATATTGATTCCGCTTAACCAGGCGAGTAAAGACTACAGCCTACATAGCGGTAAGGTGCCATTAACTTTTTATGCGCAATTGCGACCTGTCAATAGCGATGTGCAGTCGGGTAAAGTGAATGCCAGCGCGACATTTGTACTTCATTATGACTAATACGTGGAACAGATTGGCGCTCTTGATTTTCGCCGTTTTATCGCTGCTGGTGGCGGGTGAATTGCGGGCAGGAGTGGTGGTCGGCGGAACGCGATTTATCTTTCCGGCAGACAGAGAATCGATATCTATTTTACTGACTAATACCAGTCAGGAATCCTGGCTTATTAACAGTAAAATCAACCGCCCAACGCGTTGGGCCGGGGGGGAAGCGTCGACAGTGCCAGCACCATTACTGGCCGCTCCGCCACTTATTCTCCTGAAGCCCGGTACTACAGGCACGTTGCGCTTGCTGAGAACGGAAAGCGACATCTTGCCTGTGGATCGCGAAACGCTATTTGAGTTAAGCATTGCCAGCGTGCCATCCGGCAAAGTTGAAAATCAGAGCGTAAAAGTGGCGATGCGCTCGGTATTTAAACTGTTCTGGCGACCCGAAGGTTTGCCGGGCGACCCGCTGGAAGCTTATCAACAATTACGCTGGACACGGAATTCGCAGGGTGTACAACTCACTAACCCAACGCCTTACTACATTAACCTGATTCAGTTGAGCGTAAATGGTAAAGCGTTAAGTAATGCGGGAGTTGTGCCGCCTAAAAGCCAGCGTCAGACAAGCTGGTGTCAGGCAATCGCACCGTGTCATGTCGCCTGGCGGGCGATAAATGATTACGGCGGGTTGAGTGCAAAGAAGGAGCAAAATCTGCCCTGAAACAGGTTCGGAAAACGTTTGCGTTTTTTTTGCCGCAGGTCAATTCCCTTTTGGTCCGAACTCGCACATAATACGCCCCCGGTTTGCACACCGGGAATCCAGGAGAGTTCATGTACTACCCCTTCGTTCGTAAAGCCCTTTTCCAGCTCGATCCAGAGCGCGCTCATGAGTTTACTTTTCAGCAATTACGCCGTATTACAGGAACGCCGTTTGAAGCACTGGTGCGGCAGAAAGTGCCTGCGAAACCTGTTAACTGCATGGGCCTGACGTTTAAAAATCCGCTTGGTCTGGCAGCCGGTCTTGATAAAGACGGGGAGTGCATTGACGCGTTAGGCGCGATGGGATTTGGATCGATCGAGATCGGTACCGTCACGCCACGTCCACAGCCAGGTAATGACAAGCCGCGTCTCTTTCGTCTGGTAGATGCCGAAGGTTTGATCAACCGTATGGGCTTTAATAATCTTGGCGTTGATAACCTCGTAGAGAACGTAAAAAAGGCCCATTATGACGGCGTCCTGGGTATTAACATCGGCAAAAATAAAGATACGCCAGTGGAGCAGGGCAAAGATGACTATCTGATTTGTATGGAAAAAATCTATGCCTATGCGGGATATATCGCCATCAATATTTCATCGCCGAATACCCCAGGATTACGCACGCTGCAATATGGTGAAGCGCTGGATGATCTCTTAACCGCGATTAAAAATAAGCAAAATGATTTGCAAGCGATGCACCATAAATATGTGCCGATCGCAGTGAAGATCGCGCCGGATCTTTCTGAAGAAGAATTGATCCAGGTTGCCGATAGTTTAGTTCGCCATAATATTGATGGCGTTATTGCAACCAATACCACACTCGATCGTTCTCTTGTTCAGGGAATGAAAAATTGCGATCAAACCGGTGGCTTAAGTGGTCGTCCGCTTCAGTTAAAAAGCACCGAAATTATTCGCCGCTTGTCACTGGAATTAAACGGTCGCTTACCGATCATCGGTGTTGGCGGCATCGACTCGGTTATCGCTGCGCGTGAAAAGATTGCTGCGGGTGCCTCACTGGTGCAAATTTATTCTGGTTTTATTTTTAAAGGTCCGCCGCTGATTAAAGAAATCGTTACCCATATCTAATTATTTCTTCGAATTCCTCTTTATAAGATAATCAGGGCTTTATTTTCAGCCCTGGTTGTTTTATATTCATCGCTGTTGCTTATTTAGACATTTTGTACTTTTATTGTTGAGGTTATTAAGCGAAGCGACAATGGATTGTGTTGCTGCGGTTTTATAGGGTAGGGGAGAGGCAGATGCGAATTAAACCAGACGATAACTGGCGTTGGTATTACGATGAAGAGCACGATCGAATGATGCTCGATTTAGCCAATGGTATGCTATTTCGCTCACGTTTTGCGCGCAAGATGTTGACTCCAGATGCCTTTTCTCCCGCAGGCTTTTGCGTTGACGACGCCGCGCTCTATTTCTCTTTTGAAGAAAAGTGCCGCGATTTTAATTTATCTAAAGAACAAAAAGCCGAACTGGTGCTGAATGCACTGGTAGCAATTCGCTATCTCAAACCGCAAATGCCGAAAAGCTGGCATTTTGTTTCCCATGGTGAAATGTGGGTGCCCATGCCGGGCGATGCGGCCTGCGTTTGGTTGAGCGATACTCACGAGCAGGTCAATTTGCTGGTCGTTGAATCTGGCGAAAATGCCGCACTATGCCTGCTGGCACAACCCTGCGTTGTTATTGCGGGTCGCGCGATGCAGTTGGGCGACGCCATTAAAATCATGAACGACAGGCTGAAACCGCAGGTTAATGTTGACAGCTTCAGCCTCGAACAGGCTGTCTAACGCGCCAACTTAAGTGCAGTCTTCGGTACACAGCTACAGCAAAGAATGGTGCCATCATCGCCCATTGCTGATTTTTTCAGCGGCGTGACTTCGCCTTCTAAAAGCTGAACACGGCAACTTCCACAAATGCCCGCGCGGCAAGAATAAGGGATACGAATTCCCTGATTTTCTAATTGCTCCAGCAACACCTGTTGGTTATTTCCACGAAATGCCTGTCCCTGCCAGTCAATATCTACATTTGCGTCCGGTTGTTGCGTGATGTTGGCGGTATCATCAGCGGCAGCTGCGCCGTAAATTTTTGCCGGAGCCGTTGCCAGAATTTCCACCTCATCGCCAACGCGAATCACGCCGCTATTACGGGCAATTAAATTCTGACCAAAATCGACATCGCCGTTATCCTGGGCAGTGCGGAAAGATTGCAATGTTTTTAATGGTTCGCCTGCCGGATGTTTTTGCCCTTTTTCTGGGCTGACGGTGGTGAAAATACAGCGGCTACAAGGTTTAACCACATCAAACACCACATCACCAATGCGAATCACTTTCCAGCTATCTTCTTCCCAGGCTGACGCGCCGGAAACCACCAGATTGGGGCGGAATTGCTCCATTTTTACACTGGCCGGACAACGTTGTTGGAGATCACGTAACGAGGCTTCGTTAGCAAGAAGGTAAGGATAGCCATCAGCAAATGACAGGGGTACAGTGTTGTGGCGTTTCACGCGCCGGGTCATTTGTGGCCCCACCCAGCGTAATTGCACTTCGCGGGAGAAAAATCCACTTAGCCATTTGTTGATCGCGTCTGGCGCAATTCGCGCGGTAAAATGTGTGCCCCAAACTTCGGTTGGTGCGTCTTGTGTGGCGAAATCAGCAAAACGAACATATGCGCTACTGCCATCTGGTGCGGTGAGATGCAAGCCATCATGCACAGGTGAAGGAGTAAACCGTACCATCTGGGGAAACTGGCGAGCGGTAATAAACGTACCGTCAGGTTCCGTGATCATAAAGATGCGATCGAAGGCCAGACCACTGACATCAGCCAGAGCATGTGTAAGACCAATGCCGCGCATCGATTTAACAGGATGAATAAAAAGCCGGGTTAATGTCGCCACGGTGCGGTCCTCAAATGAAAATAAGCCCTCAACTTTATGACATGACGCGCTTATTAGCTATAATGCGCAACAATTTTCTTAGCGCCTGTCCCATTAGGCTATTTTATTTGTCAGTTTGGCCCTGGGTTGTGCTCGAAATCCTCACGTACTTGTGTACGCTCCGGTTTCTCCGCGCTGTCCATGTCCAGACTGACTGCAACAATTACGCCTACTGCGGTAGGCTCTTAGAGTAAAAGTGACGATATGAATTCTCTGTTTGCCAGTACGGCCCGTGGGCTGGAAGAGCTGTTAAAAACTGAACTGGAAAACCTGGGGGCCGTTGAATGCCAGGTGGTTCAGGGTGGGGTCCATTTCAAGGGCGACACACGGCTTGTTTACCAGAGCCTGATGTGGAGCCGCCTGGCCTCGCGTATTATGTTGCCGCTGGGCGAGTGTAAGGTTTACAGCGATTTAGACCTCTATCTCGGTGTTCAGGCGATCAACTGGACAGAGATGTTTAATCCTGGCGCGACCTTCGCTGTCCACTTCAGTGGTTTGAATGACACCATCCGCAACAGTCAGTACGGCGCGATGAAAGTGAAAGACGCGATCGTCGATGCTTTCACGCGGAAAAATCTGCCGCGTCCAAATGTTGATCGCGATGCGCCGGATATCCGCGTTAACGTCTGGCTGCATAAAGAAACCGCCAGTATCGCTCTTGATCTGAGTGGTGATGGTTTACATCTGCGTGGCTATCGCGATCGTGCTGGTATTGCGCCGATCAAAGAAACCCTGGCAGCCGCTATTGTGATGCGATCCGGCTGGCAGCCAGGAACACCGCTGCTCGATCCGATGTGTGGTTCCGGTACGTTGCTGATTGAAGCGGCGATGCTAGCGACCGATCGCGCACCAGGCTTGCACCGTGGGCGTTGGGGCTTTAGCGGCTGGGTGCAGCATGATGAAGATATCTGGCAGGAAGTGAAAGCGGAAGCGCAAACTCGTGCCCGTAAAGGCCTGGCTGAGTATAGCTCTCATTTTTACGGTTCGGACAGCGACGCACGGGTGATTCAACGTGCGCGCACTAACGCCCGTCTTGCGGGGATTGGTGAACTGATCACCTTTGAGGTGAAAGATGTCGCGCAACTGACCAATCCGCTGCCGAAAGGGCCGTACGGCACAGTGTTGAGCAACCCGCCATACGGGGAACGTCTGGACAGCGAACCGGCGCTGATTGCGCTGCATAGCCTGCTGGGTCGGATCATGAAAAACCAGTTTGGTGGCTGGAATCTCTCTTTGTTTAGTGCCTCGCCGGATCTGCTAAGCTGCTTGCAGCTGCGTGCAGACAAACAGTACAAGGCGAAAAACGGCCCGCTGGACTGCGTACAGAAAAATTACCACGTTGCCGAAAGCACTCCAGACAGCAAACCGGCGATGGTAGCGGAAGACTACGCCAACCGCCTGCGTAAGAACCTCAAAAAATTCGAGAAGTGGGCTCGCCAGGAAGGAATTGAATGTTACCGCCTGTATGACGCCGATCTACCGGAATATAACGTTGCCGTTGACCGTTATGCCGACTGGGTGGTGGTGCAGGAGTATGCGCCGCCAAAAACTATTGATGCTCACAAAGCGCGTCAGCGTCTGTTCGATATTATCGCTGCAACCATTTCGGTACTGGGGATTGCGCCAAACAAACTGGTGCTGAAAACCCGTGAACGCCAGAAGGGCAAAAATCAGTACCAGAAACTGGGCGAGAAGGGCGAGTTTCTTGAAGTTACCGAATATAACGCTCACTTGTTGGTGAACCTGACGGATTACCTCGATACCGGTCTGTTTCTCGATCACCGTATCGCCCGTCGTATGCTCGGTCAGATGAGCAAAGGCAAAGATTTCCTCAACCTGTTCTCTTATACCGGCAGCGCCACCGTGCATGCGGGATTAGGCGGTGCACGCAGCACCACCACCGTGGATATGTCGCGTACTTATCTGGAGTGGGCAGAACGCAACCTGCGTTTGAATGGCCTGACCGGGCGTGCGCATCGCCTGATTCAGGCCGATTGCCTGGCGTGGCTGCGTGAGGCAAATGAACAGTTCGATCTGATCTTTATCGATCCGCCAACCTTCTCTAACTCAAAACGAATGGAAGATGCGTTTGATGTTCAGCGCGATCATCTGGCGCTGATGAAAGATTTGAAACGTCTGCTGCGTGCAGGTGGGACGATCATGTTCTCGAACAATAAACGTGGCTTCCGTATGGATCTCGACGGCCTGGCAAAACTGGGACTGAAAGCACAAGAAATTACGCAAAAAACGCTCTCCCAGGATTTCGCCCGTAACCGCCAGATCCACAACTGCTGGCTGATTACCGCAGCCTGAAAGGAATAGTAATGTCATTAATCAGTATGCATGGCGCATGGCTGTCGTTCAGCGACGCGCCGCTTCTCGATAACGCAGAACTGCATATCGAAGATAACGAACGTGTTTGTCTGGTGGGCCGCAACGGCGCAGGCAAATCGACGTTAATGAAAATCCTCAACCGTGAACAAGGGCTGGATGACGGTCGCATTATTTACGAGCAAGATTTGATTGTAGCTCGTCTGCAACAGGATCCGCCGCGTAACGTTGAGGGTAGCGTTTATGATTTCGTTGCCGAAGGCATTGAAGAACAAGCGGAATATCTGAAACGCTATCACGATATTTCGCGCCTGGTGATGAACGACCCGAGCGAGAAAAATCTCAACGAACTGGCGAAGGTTCAGGAACAGCTGGATCACCACAACCTGTGGCAGCTGGAAAACCGCATCAACGAAGTGCTGGCGCAACTGGGGTTAGATCCTAACGTTGCGCTGTCGTCGCTTTCCGGCGGCTGGTTGCGTAAAGCGGCATTAGGACGCGCGCTGGTGAGTAATCCGCGCGTGCTGTTGCTTGATGAACCGACAAACCACCTGGATATTGAAACCATCGACTGGCTGGAAGGGTTTTTGAAAACTTTCAACGGGACGATTATTTTCATCTCCCACGACCGTTCGTTTATCCGCAATATGGCGACGCGCATTGTTGATCTCGATCGCGGCAAGCTGGTGACCTATCCAGGGAATTACGACCAGTACCTGCTGGAAAAAGAAGAAGCCCTGCGCGTGGAAGAATTACAAAATGCCGAGTTCGATCGCAAACTGGCGCAGGAAGAGGTGTGGATCCGCCAGGGGATCAAAGCACGCCGTACCCGTAATGAAGGCCGCGTACGCGCCCTGAAAGCGATGCGGCGCGAACGTGGTGAACGTCGCGAAGTGATGGGTACCGCAAAGATGCAGGTGGAAGAGGCCAGCCGCTCCGGTAAGATCGTTTTCGAAATGGAAGACGTTTGCTACCAGGTTAACGGTAAGCAACTGGTGAAAGATTTTTCTGCCCAGGTTCTACGTGGCGACAAAATTGCCCTGATTGGTCCGAATGGGTGCGGCAAAACCACGCTGCTAAAACTGATGCTCGGTCAGCTTCAAGCGGACAGCGGGCGTATTCACGTTGGCACCAAACTGGAAGTGGCTTATTTCGATCAGCACCGCGCGGAACTGGATCCCGATAAAACGGTGATGGATAACCTTGCCGAAGGTAAGCAAGAGGTGATGGTTAACGGCAAGCCACGCCACGTATTGGGCTATTTGCAGGACTTTCTGTTCCATCCGAAACGGGCGATGACGCCGGTACGTGCGCTTTCTGGCGGTGAGCGGAACCGCTTGCTGCTGGCGCGTTTGTTCCTCAAACCAAGCAACTTATTGATTCTTGACGAACCGACCAACGATCTTGATGTCGAAACGCTGGAACTGCTGGAAGAACTGATCGACAGCTATCAGGGCACGGTATTGCTGGTTAGCCACGATCGTCAGTTTGTCGATAACACCGTTACAGAATGTTGGATCTTCGAAGGCGGCGGTAAAATTGGTCGTTATGT
Organism: uncultured Escherichia sp.; assembly: GCF_948475835.1. NCBI lineage: Bacteria > Pseudomonadati > Pseudomonadota > Gammaproteobacteria > Enterobacterales > Enterobacteriaceae > Escherichia > uncultured Escherichia sp. The sequence goes on from NZ_CAOLGM010000021.1 coordinate 24,473, forward strand.
CGGCGGTTATCATGATGCCCGTGGTCAGCAAGAGCAGTATGTGGCGCTCAAACAGCCTGCGGTGAAAAAAACCGAAGAAGCCGCCGCGGCAAAAGCAGAAACTGTAAAACGCAGCAGTAGCAAACTAAGCTATAAATTGCAGCGCGAACTGGAGCAGCTACCGCAATTGCTCGAAGATCTGGAGGCGAAGCTGGAAGCCCTACAGACGCAAGTGGCGGATGCTTCCTTCTTCAGTCAGCCGCATGAGCAGACGCAAAAAGTGCTTGCTGATATGGCTGCTGCAGAGCAGGAGCTGGAGCAAGCCTTTGAACGCTGGGAGTATCTTGAAGCGTTAAAAAATGGTGGCTGATCGCAAAATAGTCGATTTAAACAGAGACAGCTGACAACGGTAAAATTGCCTGATGAACTGGGTTTATCAGGCATGAAAACCAACACTTTGTTAGTCATCTGTAAAATAGCGCATCATTAAGGAGTACCAATGTGCGAACATCATCATGCCGCGAAGCACATCCTGTGCTCGCAGTGTGACATGCTGGTGGCGTTACCGCGCCTTGAGCATGGTCAGAAAGCGGCATGTCCCCGGTGTGGCACAACGTTAACCGTGGCGTGGGATGCCCCTCGGCAGCGTCCCACCGCCTATGCGTTGGCTGCACTGTTCATGCTGTTGCTGTCCAACTTGTTTCCTTTTGTGAATATGAACGTTGCAGGAGTTACCAGTGAAATTACATTACTGGAAATTCCCGGCGTGCTTTTTTCTGAGGACTACGCCAGCCTCGGCACCTTTTTCCTGTTGTTTGTGCAACTGGTTCCCGCGTTTTGTCTGATAACCATTCTGTTACTGGTGAATCGCGCGGAATTACCGGTCCGTTTAAAAGAGCAACTGGCACGGGTGCTTTTTCAACTCAAAACCTGGGGAATGGCGGAGATTTTCCTCGCTGGTGTGCTGGTCAGTTTCGTTAAACTGATGGCTTACGGCAGCATTGGGGTAGGCAGCAGCTTTCTCCCCTGGTGTTTATTTTGTGTCCTGCAACTGCGCGCTTTTCAGTGCGTTGATCGTCGCTGGTTATGGGACGACATCGCCCCGATGCCAGAACTGCGCCAGCCGCTAAAACCAGGCGTCACGGGGATACGTCAGGGGCTGCGTTCGTGCTCCTGTTGTACGGCAATCCTTCCTGCTGATGAACCCGTGTGCCCGCGTTGTAGTACCAAAGGGTACGTTCGGCGTAGAAACAGCCTGCAGTGGACACTCGCGCTGCTTGTAACGTCCATCATGCTGTATCTTCCGGCTAATATTTTGCCCATCATGGTGACGGATTTATTAGGCTCGAAGATGCCGTCGACGATTCTCGCTGGGGTCATTCTGTTATGGAGCGAAGGCTCTTATCCCGTCGCTGCGGTGATCTTTCTGGCCAGTATTATGGTGCCAACGTTAAAGATGATCGCCATCGCGTGGCTGTGTTGGGATGCCAAAGGGCATGGCAAGCGCGACAGTGAAAGAATGCATTTGATTTATGAAGTTGTTGAGTTTGTAGGCCGCTGGTCGATGATTGACGTTTTCGTTATCGCGGTGCTCTCGGCGCTGGTGCGTATGGGAGGTTTAATGAGTATTTATCCGGCAATGGGTGCATTAATGTTTGCTTTAGTCGTCATAATGACAATGTTTTCTGCTATGACGTTTGACCCGCGTTTGTCGTGGGATCGTCAACCTGAATCAGAGCATGAGGAGTCCTGACAGTATGGAATCTAATAATGGGGAAGCCAAAATCCAGAAAGTGAAGAACTGGTCTCCCGTGTGGATATTTCCTATCGTCACGGCGCTCATTGGGGCCTGGGTTCTTTTTTATCATTACAGCCATCAGGGACCGGAAGTGACCCTGATCACCGCGAATGCGGAAGGAATTGAAGGTGGCAAAACCACCATTAAAAGCCGTAGCGTTGACGTCGGCGTGGTTGAAAGCGCCACACTGGCTGATGATTTGACGCACGTTGAAATCAAAGCGCGGCTGAATTCCGGTATGGAAAAATTGCTGCATAAAGACACCGTCTTTTGGGTGGTGAAACCGCAGATTGGTCGCGAAGGGATTAGCGGCCTGGGAACGCTGCTGTCTGGAGTTTATATCGAACTGCAGCCAGGCGCGAAAGGCAGCAAAATGGATAAATACGATTTGCTGGACTCGCCACCGTTGGCCCCGCCTGATGCGAAAGGTATCCGTGTGATTCTCGATAGCAAAAAAGCCGGGCAGCTCTCGCCAGGAGATCCGGTGCTGTTCCGTGGCTATCGGGTAGGTTCGGTTGAAACCAGCACCTTCGATACACAAAAACGCAATATCAGCTATCAACTGTTCATCAATGCACCTTATGACCGACTGGTGACCAACAATGTTCGCTTCTGGAAAGATAGTGGCATTGCGGTTGATCTGACGTCAGCAGGGATGCGTGTGGAGATGGGCTCATTGACAACGCTGCTGAGTGGCGGTGTCAGCTTTGATGTGCCGGAAGGTCTGGATTTAGGGCAGCCAGTGGCACCGAAAACAGCTTTCGTTTTGTATGATGATCAGAAGAGCATTCAGGATTCGTTGTACACCGATCACATTGATTATCTGATGTTCTTTAAAGATTCGGTACGCGGTCTGCAACCGGGAGCTCCGGTAGAGTTCCGGGGTATTCGCCTGGGTACCGTAAGCAAAGTGCCATTCTTTGCGCCGAATATGCGTCAGACATTTAACGATGATTACCGTATTCCGGTACTGATTCGTATCGAGCCAGAGCGGCTGAAAATGCAGCTTGGCGAAAATGCGGATGTTGTTGAGCACCTTGGCGAATTGTTGAAACGTGGTTTACGCGGATCGCTGAAAACCGGAAACCTGGTCACTGGTGCACTGTATGTTGATCTCGATTTCTATCCAAATACGCCTGCAATAACCGGTATTCGTGAATTTAATGGTTATCAGATTATCCCGACCGTTAGCGGCGGCCTGGCGCAAATCCAGCAACGACTGATGGAAGCGTTGGATAAGATCAACAAACTGCCATTGAATCCGATGATTGAACAGGCAACCAGTACGCTTTCTGAAAGTCAGCTCACAATGAAAAACCTGCAAACGACGCTGGATAGCATGAACAAGATCCTCGCTAGCCAGTCGATGCAGCAGTTGCCGACGGATATGCAGTCAACGTTGCGTGAATTGAATCGCAGCATGCAGGGCTTCCAGCCTGGCTCCGCAGCCTACAACAAGATGGTGGCGGATATGCAGCGCCTTGATCAGGTGTTGCGAGAACTGCAACCGGTGCTGAAAACGCTCAATGAGAAGAGTAACGCGCTGGTATTTGAAGCGAAGGACAAAAAAGATCCAGAGCCGAAGAGGGCGAAACAATGAAAAAGTGGCTAGTGACGATTGCAGCACTGTGGCTGGCCGGATGCAGCTCCGGCGAAATTAATAAAAACTATTACCAGTTACCTGTGGTGCAGAGCGGTACACAAAGTACCGCCAGCCAGGGCAATCGTCTGTTATGGGTAGAGCAGGTCACTGTTCCTGACTATCTGGCGGGGAATGGTGTGGTTTATCAAACCAGTGATGTGAAGTATGTGATTGCCAACAACAACTTGTGGGCCAGCCCGTTGGATCAACAGTTGCGCAACACCCTGGTTGCCAACCTGAGTACGCAACTGCCCGGCTGGGTGGTTGCCTCCCAGCCTCTGGGAAGCGCCCAGGACACGCTCAATGTTACCGTAACGGAGTTTAACGGTCGCTATGATGGCAAGGTCATTGTCAGTGGTGAGTGGCTGTTGAACCACCAGGGACAACTGATCAAACGTCCGTTCCGTCTGGAAGGAGTGCAAACTCAGGATGGTTACGATGAGATGGTTAAAGTGCTGGCCGGTGTCTGGAGTCAGGAAGCCGCTTCTATTGCACAAGAGATAAAGCGTCTACCTTAATTATAAAGATTTGTAAATATAACCGTCTCCGGTATGTTGCCTGAGGCGGTTTTTTTGTCTCTAACGTGCGGAAAAATTTGTTCCTCTTCACATTTTTTGTACAACCGACATGCCCGTGTAGCTCACAAATATGACAGTGGCGTGAATTTTGCGCATTGACGGCAGTTATGATTCGCGGTATTGCTTAACTGTGATTGCACATTTAGTAATCACTGTTTTCTTTTCCACCAGAAACCAGTATGAGGGAAACGAGGCATGAAGAGACAAAAACGAGATCGCCTGGAACGGGCACATCAACGTGGTTATCAGGCCGGCATCGCCGGACGCTCAAAAGAAATGTGTCCCTATCAGACGCTGAATCAAAGGTCACAATGGCTGGGAGGCTGGCGAGAAGCCATGGCGGACAGGGTAGTAATGGCCTGATTCTGTCTCTTTAAAAAGAAACCTCCGCATTGCGGAGGTTTCGCCTTTTGATACTCTGTCTGATTATAATCAGAAGGCAGACGTATCCTGGAACAGACCGACTTTCAGGTCGCTGGCGGTATAGATCAGACGACCATCAACCAGCACTTCGCCATCCGCCAGGCCCATAATCAGACGACGGTTAACAATGCGTTTAAAGTGAATACGGTAGGTCACTTTTTTCGCTGTCGGCAGTACCTGACCAGTGAATTTCACTTCGCCAACGCCCAACGCGCGGCCTTTACCTTCGCCGCCCAGCCAGCCGAGGTAGAACCCTACCAGCTGCCACATTGCGTCCAGGCCCAGGCATCCCGGCATAACCGGATCGCCAATAAAGTGGCATCCGAAGAACCACAGATCCGGATTGATATCCAGTTCTGCTTCAACATACCCTTTGTCGAAGTTACCACCCGTTTCGGTCATTTTGACCACACGGTCCATCATCAGCATGTTCGGTGCTGGCAATTGCGGGCCTTTAGCGCCAAACAGTTCACCGCGACCAGAGGCAAGAAGGTCTTCTTTTGTATAGGATTCGCGTTTATCTACCATGTTCTCTGTAAGCCTTATTTTATTGAAGCACGCAGGATAGCTAACACGTGTACGCTGAACAAGTCCGATCAGTTCGGAATAAACCAGTTCAGCCAACGTAATGGCCATGGAAAACGGTGACGTCCTTCCTGTTGCGATGCTTGCGCGATACGTTCCTGGATGGTTTGCATCAGCGTCGTTTGGCCTTCGCCATCCCACACCAGATTTAATAATAACGGCAGTGCGTCAGTCACATCGTCTACTGCCCAGATGGTGAATTTGCCTTCTTCTACCGCTTTCACCAGTTCACTGTGAAGACTTAAATGGCGAACGTTAGCTGTGGGGATAATGACACCTTGTTTCCCGGTTAACTCACGTTGCTGGCAAATAGCAAAGAAGCCTTCGATTTTCTCATTTAAACCACCGACCGGCTGGGCGCGACCGAACTGATCGACTGAACCTGTGATAGCGATACTCTGATTCACCGGCACATCGGCGAGGGCGCTTATCAGGGCGCAGAGTTCAGCCATCGAGGCACTATCTCCATCAACTTCACTGTATGACTGCTCAAATGTCAGCGATGCTGAGAAGGGGATCTGTTGCTCAAGCTGTAGTTCCGACATCAGGAACGCTTGCATGATCATCATCCCTTTCGCATGGATATTGCCGCCAAGCTCCGCTTTGCGTTCGATGTCGGTGAATTCACCATCGCCAATATGCACAACGCAGCTAATGCGAGAAGGTTCGCCAAAAGCGCGTGGATGACCCGGAAATTCAATGACCGAAAGGGCGTTAATTTGCCCGATGCGTTCGCCTTCGGTTTCAATCAGGATTTGCTCCTGAAGGATCTCATCCTGCATACGTTCAGCGAGGAAACCTTCGCGCCATTCACGCTGCTGCAGCATTAAGTTTAGCTGCTCGCCGGAGAAGGTGTCGCCATCACACAGGGAGGCGACCTCTTTACACTGGCGGAGGATCCACTGCGGGCTAAGCGGAAGTGTTTCTTGTTCACCGGTGTAGCGTGCTGCTTCGCGGATAAGTACCGGCCAGGCATCCGCTCCCGGTGCAGGTAAGTGATTATGTCTGGCGGTAAATGTCACCCAGCGACACCACTGGGTTACTGACTCCGCATCGACAATCTGCAGAGTATCTTCAAATTCGCTATAAATAGCCTGCTCTGAAAGCTCTGGCTCCATCTCCTGGAAATCAGCCAATGATTCGCGTTCGCCTACCAGAATGACTTTCAGCTTCAATGGCATCGAAGGCACAGAGACGGGGAGAGGGCGCGACTCATCAAACGCAACCCAGTCAAAACGCTCGCGGTTAACGATATTTTTCAGCCGCATCCACAGCAGAGGTTGCGCCAGCAGTGTACGCAAAGAGATGATGAGAATACCGCCATTTGCCTGATGCACCAGACCAGGCTGCAGGGTAATGTCGCCATTAAACTGGCGCAGGCAGCCAAAGAGTTGCTCCGCTTCTACCCAGTCGGCAGCGACAACTTGCGTCAAAGTCGCAAAATTATCATCTGCACTCACTGCGTGACGTAAGCGGATGGAGTGGCCGGAAACCTCATAGTGACCGCCCACCAGTTGGCCTGCATCGCTTTGTAGCGTACGCGCGGCATTGGCAATAAGATTCAGATACTCAGACTCTTCCGGGGCCTTCGCCAGCATAAAAGAGGAGGATGCTCGCGTATGCAGCAACTGCTCCAGTGCGAATTGCAGTCGCGGTTGAGTATCACTGAATAAAGGATCGTTTTCGTCAATCAAATGTGGCTGAGCAAATATTTCCTGATAGCTATCGGTATCAGGAACCAGGTCACGCCATGCAAGTTTCGTAATGGTCAAAGTTGATGTTTTTTAGTCTGTTGTCAAAGCCGCGATTATACCGTAACCGGCACTACAGCACACGTAGAAAGCACCGACAATACTCCTGGCATGGGCGTTAAAGCTCACAGGATGGAGATTCTTTTCTTCACTGGCCTAAAAAGCTGATATTCTGTAAAGAGTTACACGGTAACATTGAGATCGCTATGAAATATCAACAACTTGAAAATCTTGAAAGCGGTTGGAAATGGAAGTATCTGGTGAAGAAGCATCGCGAAGGGGAGTTAATCACCCGTTACATAGAAGCCAGTGCCGCCCAGGAAGCCGTCGATGTGTTGCTCTCGCTGGAAAATGAACCCGTGCTGGTAAATGGCTGGATTGACAAGCATATGAATCCGGAACTGGTCAATCGCATGAAGCAAACCATTCGGGCAAGACGAAAGCGCCATTTTAATGCGGAACACCAGCATACGCGCAAAAAATCGATCGATCTGGAATTTATTGTCTGGCAACGTCTGGCTGGTCTTGCGCAGCGTCGCGGTAAAACGCTTTCTGAAACGATTGTTCAGCTGATTGAAGATGCGGAAAACAAAGAGAAATACGCGAATAAAATGTCTTCTCTGAAGCAGGATCTGCAGGCATTGCTGGGTAAGGAATAACTGACGAAAGTCAGTTCAATTTACTAAAGGCAAAAAAAACCCCGCAGCAGCGGGGTTTTTCTACCAGACGAGAACTTAAGCTTGCGGCTGAGTTACAACGTCTTTGATACCTTTAACTTCGATCTCTACGCGACGATCCGGAGCCAGGCAGTCGATCAGTGCAGCACGCTGTTTCACGTTGTCACAGGTGTTGCCAGTAACCGGGTTGGATTCGCCCATACCACGTGCGGAGATCTTGTCTGCCGGGATACCTTTGGAGATCAGGTAATCAACAACAGACTGAGCACGGCGCTCGGACAGACCCTGGTTGTAAGCGTCAGAACCGATGCGGTCGGTGTAACCCAGAACAACTACGGAACCGTCTTTCGGATCCAGGTTGCTCAGCTGGCTGTACAGCTGATCCAGAGCAGCCTGACCTTCCGGTTTCAGGGTTGCTTTGTTGAAGTTGAACAGAACGTCAGACTTCAGAGTGAAGTGCTTGGTCTGTACTTCCGGTGCCGGAGCTGGAGCCGGAGCAACTACTGGAGCTGCTTCGCCCTGACCGAAACGGTAGGAAACACCCAGGCTCAGCATGCCGTTGTCCGGACGAGTGCCGATGGTGTGTGCGTCACCGATGTTGTTGGTCCACTGGTATTCCAGACGGGTAGCGATTTCAGGAGTGATCGCGTACTCAACACCGCCAGCGAAGACCGGAGAAACGCCGGTGTCGTGGTTTTTACCATAAACGTTGGATTTAGTGTCTGCACGCCATACCATACCACCCAGACGAGTGTAGATGTCCAGGTCGTCAGTGATTGGGTAACCCAGTTTAGCGGTCAGTTGAACGCCCTGAGCTTTGTATGCACCGTTTTCAACGCTGCCTTTGTACGGCATACGACCTAACCAGTCGTAACCCATTTCAAAGCCAACATACGGGTTAACCTGGTAACCACCAAAAGCACCAGCGCCCAGTTGGTTTTCATGGGTCGGGCCATTGTTGTTGATGAAACCAGTGTCATGGTACTGGGACCAGCCCAGTTTAGCACCAGTGTACCAGGTGTTATCTTTCGGAGCGGCCTGCGCTACGGTAGCGAAACCAGCCAGTGCCACTGCAATCGCGATAGCTGTCTTTTTCATTTTTTGCGCCTCGTTATCATCCAAAATACGCCATGAATATCTCCAACGAGATAACACGGTTAAATCCTTCACCGGGGGATCTGCTCAATATTAACTCTACCGATATCTTCGGCTTATGCCGAGCACCCCTGGCGATGTAAAGTCTACAACGTAGTTGAAAACTTACAAGTGTGAACTCCGTCAGGCATATGAAAAAAAAGTCTTGTATAAGGTATGTTTAATCTTTTTTGTCAGCGACAATTTACAGAAGAAAATCGCGGAAACCGCTTCAGACAAGCCTCCGCAAGGAAAATTAGTCACGACTGAAAGCATTGGCTGGGCGACAAAAAAAGTTCCAGGATTAATCCTAAATTTACTTAATGATACAAATTAGAGTGAATTTTTAGCCCGGAAAGTTGTCTCGTGGCGTGAGAGGATGCGCTTACCGGACGCATAATAAACCCCATAGCGTTACCTTCATTTGCCGCATCAACAAGTTCAGCATGCTCTTCTTCAGTCAAATCATCTGCCAACCAACCGATCACCACACTGTAATTGCCCGTGCGTAAAGCGCGAACCATTGACTCCACAGTGTGGCAAGGGGAGAGCTGGCTAATCTGCATTACTTTCGTTAAGGGTAGCCCAGATGCCTGAACCCATTCCCGACTCAGTTTTTGTTGCGGTGTTAACCAGAGTTGCCAGCGCGATTGCTGACCGAGTTGCTGTAACAATGGCAACAGTAGAAGTTGCGTCATCATGGGCTGATCTTCGCGATAGACAACTTCACTGATAAGCCCGGCTGTAGTGTTTTCCGTAGAGACACGCGCAATTTTACTTGCTGCGGATGAGAACGACGAAGAACGATGTGCATAGCCTGAAGTGTACATAATCAATCCAGCCCCTGTGAGTTACTGTATGGATGTACAGTACATCCAGTGACAACAAAGATCAACCCTATTTTCGGAAAGAGCCTCGCAAATTTTGTCGTTGGTGACGGGAAAACATAAATTAATCTTGCCCCTTAAGAATAAGTTGCCTATTTTCGTAGTTAACGGATCCGTTAATGTGAATCATTCTTTTATGTTATGATTTTAAAAGGAATTTTATGAAAAGCCTCTCCTATAAGCGGATCTATAAATCACAAGAATACCTGGCAACGTTGGGCACAATTGAATACCGATCATTGTTTGGCAGTTACAGCCTGACCGTTGACGACACGGTGTTTGCGATGGTTTCTGATGGTGAGTTGTATCTTCGGGCTTGTGAGCAAAGTGCACAGTACTGTGTAAAACATCCGCCTGTCTGGCTGACATATAAAAAGTGTGGCCGATCCGTTACCCTCAATTACTATCGGGTTGATGAAAGTCTATGGCGAAATCAACTGAAGCTGGTGCGTCTGTCGAAATATTCTCTCGATGCAGCGCTGAAAGAGAAAAGCACGCGCAATACCCGGGAAAGACTGAAAGATTTGCCCAATATGTCTTTTCATCTGGAAGCGATTCTCGGGGAGGTGGGGATTAAGGATGTACGGGCGTTACGTATACTTGGGGCAAAAATGTGTTGGTTGCGACTGCGGCAGCAAAACAGTCTGGTGACAGAAAAGATTCTGTTTATGCTTGAAGGTGCCATTATCGGCATTCATGAAGCTGCGCTCCCGGTGGCACGCCGCCAGGAGCTTGCAGAATGGGCTGACTCTCTTACGCCGAAACAGGAGTTTCCTGCGGAACTTGAGTAATCTGGCGTTGCAGACGACCAATCTCAGGCAGTAATGCAATCAATAATCCAACTTGTTGTACGACCAGAGGTTCTTTGCTGTCTGCCCGTGGTTCAAGTTGCTGCATCCGCTGTTTCAGGCTAGCTAATGCCTCATTGACGCGTTCTTCATCAGCAGGTTGATGATGTAACGCGTCATCAACATAGCAAACTGCCTCATCAAGAAACGCCAGAATTTCAGGATTAGTTAACTGCTCCCGGTGAGCACCGAGGGCTGAGATATAGCTGGTAAACGTATGGTTAAGGCACAGCAACCGAAACGCGGCTTCGCGAATTTGCGGGGTAACGTTCGGTTCGCTGGACATATTTGATACCACCGACGCCAGTTCAGCATCACGGTTGTGTGCATCGCGGCGGGCAATACGATACGCCAGACGGTTATCACGCCCCTGATGGTATTGCTCCAGTATGGCATCGAGATACCGGCAGTTGGCCTCTGTGGCGCGTTCGAGCATTCGCGGCAGATTGCGAAACTGCCAGTCAGGCCAGATGTAGCTCACTGCCGCCCACGCAATGGCACAACCAATCAGCGTATCGATTACGCGAGGTAACGCTACTTCAAAACCTTCACCCAGCAAGTTAAAACACAGTAGCACCAAAAGTGTGATGAACATCGTTGCATGGGCATATTGCACGTTACGGAAGGCAAAAAAGAGCACGCCGGTAATAACCAGTAGCACCAGCTGCCCTTCCAGTGACGGTACAAACCACAGCACAGGAATGCCAATGGCGATACCGACCAGCGTACCAATAATCCTTAACTTCAGGCGGTGGCGCGTGGCGTTATAGTTTGGCTGGCAGACAAACAAACTTGTCAGCAAGATCCAATACCCGTGATGCATTCCGGTTATTTGAATGATGGCGTAGCCGAAGCACAACACCAGCGACATTCTTATCGCATGACGGAAGAGGGCGGATTCCGGCGTGAAGTGACGGCTAAGACGCAGCCAGATATCACTCAACCCGTGCGGGCTGTCATCAGCGAGCTCATTTTCGTCATTATTATGGGGTAGTGCCTGGGCCTGTTCTGATTCAATTGTTGCCAGTTGGGCATCAATGGCGCGTAAATTGTTCAGCAAAAATCCCAGTGTTTTGAGTAAATCGGCGGGTGCGCCGTTATCGCGCATCCGCTCCAGCGCAGCATCAATATGCGTAAAAGCGCGCTCAAAATGCGGATCATGTTGATAAGGCTGACGCAACAAAATACAGCGTGACAGTTGCTGGCACGCCTGGCCCTGCATCGACATCAGCCGCTGAAAACGGAACAGCACGTCGCTGTGGCGAAAATGTTCACGCAATGTTTGATACTGAATATGAGAAGAGCTGGCACGCTCGTGAATATCCTGTGCGACAAAGTAATAATGCAGCGTGCGACGCGTTCCCCGTTGACCACGATCGCCACGTAAGCGGGTCAGCAGCGAGAGTTTCGTCTGATTCAATGTCGCCATCAGCAGACCGTTGGCGAGAGCCAAATCGTACAGCGGTGCCTGGCTTTCATCTTCAATATCAGGATCAAACATGCGCGACTTGAGCTCAAGATAACGCGCCAGTTGTTCATAGCAACGCGCCAGGTTGTCCTGCAGCGGGCGGACCGGGAACAGCAGATGACCAATAAGTGTCAGGACGTTGTACCAGACGGCACCGGCCAGCAGATACATCGGCTGCTGATACCAGTGCTCATACAGTGATGTTCCCAACATAGTGTAAATGGCGATCAGCAATGCACCGAAGGCAATTGTTGCATAGCGTTGACCCAGACCGCCGAGCAAAATGAAGCCGCTGGTAGAGAGCGTTAAGCCAATCGCAAATAGCCAGGGCCAGGGAAACAGCAATTCTACTGAGGCCGAGGCGATAAAAAAGCAGAACAGCGTAATGATGAGGTTACGCAAACGTCCCGCCAGTCGGTCATCGAGATCGGTCAGCGCCGCTGCCACCATCCCCAGCGTTAGCGGAATCGTCAGTTTTACATCACCCAGCCACCACGGAAACGCTGTGGTTCCACAAAGCGCAATAAAAATACGCGCGTAATACAGCCAGGCGCTGTTCCAGGTATAGCGTTTGAGCAAAGGACTTAGCATAAAGGCCATATTAGTGGATTATTCAAAACGACGACGTGCATTGGCTTCACGCGCAGCTTGCGCCGTTTCTACCGATACCACGCGACGACCAACCGGCCATAGTGCAATAGCGGCAATTTTAAAGTTCGCAATGCCGACAGGAATGCCAATGATTGAAATACATTGTGCGATGCCCGTTGCAATGTGCATCAGGCATAACCACCAGCCAAAGAAAATCAGCCAGAAAATATTCAATACCGTACCGCCAGTATTCAGCAGCACATTTTTGCCAGCCGGGTTCAGTTCATCGACATGAATAGCTTCATTGCCATAAGGCACCAGAGACAGTTTAGTGATCTCCCAGCAGGATCGTGTCAGCGGTAAGGTAAAAATCAGCATAATACTGACCAGAGTCGCCAACAGCCAGCCCAGAGTGGTGGCAAATCCGCCAAGCACAAAGTTCAGAATGTTCAAAACGGTACGCATAAAACCTCGCTTTACTGTGGTTTTCAGTAATGGGCGGCAATTGTAACGTTTTTTTGGGCTGGAGCACGTTTTCTCTGACGGTTACACTGATAAGAAATAATTTCGTGTGGATCTACAGAGTCATGGAACTGAAAGCGACAACGCTTGGAAAACGTCTGGCACAGCACCCTTACGATCGGGCGGTGATCCTCAATGCCGGGATTAAAGTCTCCGGCGATCGCCACGAATACCTTATTCCTTTCAATCAATTACTGGCGATTCACTGTAAGCGCGGTCTGGTATGGGGCGAGCTGGAATTTGTACTGCCGGACGAAAAAGTGGTGCGTCTGCACGGCACCGAATGGGGCGAGACGCAGCGTTTTTACCATCATCTTGATGCTCACTGGCAGCGGTGGAGTGGCGAGATGAGCGAAATTGCGTCTGGTGTTTTACGCCAGCAACTGGATTTGATTGCCACGCGCACTGGAGAAAATAAATGGCTGACGCGTGAGCAAACCTCTGGCGTTCAGCAACAAATCCGCCAGGCTATGTCGGCGTTGCCGTTGCCGGTTAACCGACTGGAAGAATTCGATAACTGCCGTGAGGCGTGGCGTAAATGTCAGGCCTGGTTGAAAGATATTGAAAGCGCTCGGTTGCAGCATAACCAGGCGTATACCGAAGCCATGCTTACCGAGTATGCGGATTTTTTCCGCCAGGTCGAGTCTTCACCGCTGAATCCGGCGCAGGCCCGGGCAGTCGTTAATGGCGAGCATTCTCTGTTAGTGCTGGCAGGTGCAGGAAGCGGAAAAACGTCGGTGCTGGTGGCCCGTGCAGGCTGGTTGCTGGCGCGTGGTGAAGCGTCCCCTGAGCAAATTTTATTGCTGGCGTTTGGTCGCAAAGCCGCTGAAGAGATGGACGAGCGGATTCGCGAACGGCTACATACCGAAGACATTACCGCACGCACGTTTCATGCGCTGGCGCTGCATATTATTCAGCAGGGCAGCAAAAAAGTTCCGATAGTCAGCAAACTGGAAAATGATACCGCTGCCCGTCATGAACTCTTTATTGCTGAGTGGCGCAAGCAATGCAGCGAAAAGAAAGCGCAGGCGAAGGGCTGGCGGCAATGGCTGACGGAAGAAATGCAGTGGTCAGTGCCAGAAGGTAACTTCTGGGATGATGAAAAATTACAGCGTCGTCTTGCCTCACGCCTCGATCGTTGGGTAAGTCTGATGCGGATGCACGGTGGTGCACAGGCAGAAATGATTGCCAGTGCACCCGAAGAGATTCGCGATCTGTTCAGTAAACGTATCAAGTTGATGGCCCCGTTATTAAAAGCCTGGAAAGGTGCGCTGAAGGCAGAAAACGCTGTCGATTTTTCGGGCCTTATTCATCAGGCGATTGTGATTCTGGAGAAAGGTCGCTTTATCAGCCCGTGGAAGCATATTCTGGTTGATGAATTTCAGGATATCTCGCCGCAGCGGGCAGCGTTGTTAGCGGCATTACGCAAGCAAAACAGTCAGACGACGTTGTTCGCCGTTGGTGATGACTGGCAGGCGATTTACCGATTCAGCGGTGCGCAAATGTCGCTCACCACCGCTTTCCATGAAAACTTTGGTGAAGGCGATCGCTGTGATTTAGACACGACTTACCGTTTTAACAGTCGTATCGGTGAGGTGGCAAACCGGTTTATTCAGCAGAACCCAGGCCAGTTGAAAAAGCCGCTAAACAGCTTAACCAATGGAGACGAAAAAGCCGTCACGTTATTGGATGAGAGTCAACTTGACGCTTTGCTGGATAAGCTCTCTGGTTATGCCAAACCGGAAGAGCGCATTCTTATCCTGGCGCGTTACCATCACATGAGGCCTGCCAGCCTGGAAAAAGCGGCAACACGCTGGCCGAAGTTGCAAATCGACTTTATGACCATTCATGCCAGCAAAGGGCAACAGGCGGATTACGTCATCATCGTTGGCTTGCAGGAGGGAAGTGATGGTTTTCCGGCTGCGGCGCGGGAGTCGATTATGGAAGAGGCGCTACTGCCACCGGTTGAGGATTTCCCGGACGCTGAAGAACGGCGGTTAATGTACGTGGCGCTGACCCGGGCACGCCATCGGGTATGGGCACTGTTTAACAAAGAGAATCCCTCTCCCTTTGTGGAAATACTGAAAAATCTGGATGTGCCGGTAGCGAGAAAACCGTAAGAAACAGGTGGCGTTTGCCACCTGTGCAATATTACTTCAGACGGTCCGCGAGATAACGCTGATAATCGGGGATCAGAATATCGACCGCGTCGTTGAAATGCGGCGACTGGATTATGAAGTCTGCCGTTGCCACGTTGGTGGCGACCGGAATGTTCCATACCGTCGCCAGACGCAACAAGGCTTTCACGTCAGGATCGTGCGGCACGGCATTTAGTGGGTCCCAGAAGAAAATCAATACATCAATTTTCCCTTCTGAGATCAATGCGCCAACCTGCTGGTCACCCCCCATTGGGCCACTCAACATCGCGTTGACGTTCATGCCGGTCGCGCGGGAAATTAAGTTACCGGTAGTGCCTGTTGCATACAGTACGTGTTGTTCCAGTAACGGTTGATGCCGTTCCACCCAGCTCATCAGCATTTGTTTGCAGTGATCGTGTGCCACCAGCGCAATATGTTTCCGCGCAGGTAAAGTGCGAGTCGTCAGTTCCATAATGTACATCCGTAGTTAACTTTCCTACAGATTACTGTAAGCACTTATCGCTGCAAGATAAAGACCGAAAAAGCCTGCGCACAGGCACAAAAATCTCAGGAAGATGGTTGTTTTTCCGCCCACTGTAGGAAAGTATTTCGCGTTTGTGGGTCAGCCAGTTTAAACCAATACTTCAGCCGTTGTTCTGTGAGCACCTGAGACTGCGGTGGAATAGCATCCAGCTCGGAAACACCCGAAAGCAGCGTACTGTCATCTGCCATCATCGTGGCAAATTGCGGTAGTGAAGCGCGTTTCGCGGATTTGTTATAGCGTTCAACCTCGACCTCATAATCAATCGTTTTTGCCGTTGAGGTAATGGCGAGAATATCCAGCTTTACCGGAATCGGCGTCGCATCGCCATCCAACAATTCAAGGCGCGGCGCGGCATCAAAATGGTTAGCTTCCCGCTCATTCTCCAGGCGAGGCAGGCGAAAATTGACCTGGTTGATGAGCTGGGTATTAAAACTGACCACCAGCGGTGGGGAGATATACAGCCGTTCTTCACTATTGGAAAGATGAATCGTCTTCTCAACGCGAAACACTAACTGATGCGGTCCATTATCCAGTTCAATGCTGTCCGCACCGCGCAGCAGAGAGCTGGAAACCTTCTTGCCGTCGAGTACCAGAAGATCGACATCGGTTGAAAGCCGCAGCGTGGTGGCAAAAACGGATACCGGCAAACATAATGCAATCAAGGTGGTCACGATGCCGGTTTTCATAGGTAGCTCCTGTCAAAAGACCGCCCGAATAATAATGTGTCAAAATTTTTCTTTAATCATACTTACTAACATATAGACATATTTCCCGCTTTTGCTCTCATTCATTCGTATTAGCTGCATGGTTGGCATGTCGGCTTTGTCGTACACTTTGTTAAACAGTCTGGAGGAAATAATGAAAGAAACCGATATTGCAGGCATTTTAACGTCCACTCACACCATTGCGCTGGTGGGGGCAAGCGACAAACCCGATCGTCCCAGCTATCGCGTGATGAAATATCTACTCGACCAGGGGTATCACGTCATTCCGGTTTCGCCAAAAGTTGCCGGCAAAACGCTGCTGGGCCAGCAGGGGTATGGCACGCTGGCAGACGTTCCGGAAAAGGTCGATATGGTCGATGTTTTCCGTAATTCAGAAGCGGAGTGGGGCGTGGCACAGGAAGCTATTGCCATTGGCGCGAAAACCCTCTGGATGCAACTGGGGGTGATTAATGAGCAAGCGGCAGTACTGGCACGGGATGCCGGGTTGAATGTGGTGATGGATCGCTGCCCGGCTATTGAGATCCCTCGCCTGGGCCTGGCCAAATAAAAAATCCCCGGAAGGCAAAAACCTTCCGGGGATTCGTTCAGGGATCAGTTACGCAGACGCGGGGCCTGGAGTTGTTTGCGGATGGTCTGCGCCAGCTCATCCATGGATGGCTGTTCAGGATGTTCATTCTGCAATTCGCTACTTAGCTGGGCTTCAGCCAGGTAGGTATGAACCGGTAGGCCGTTATCGTCCTCCATCACTACGTGATACCACGGAGCGGCGCGAAGCTCGTCATTTACCGCCAGCTCATCAGGCGACGGTTCAGAGAGCGAATAAACCGGGTCGATATCCACGACCACTCCGAGATAACCTAACAGGGAATGGCGGACCTGCTGGCCGATACCGAATTTGCTGGCAATCATAGTCACCTCCCGGGAAATCTTTACCTTTGATATAAGGGTAAAATTCCACATTTCAAGTTACATGACGCGACAGGCAAACCCTTTCAGATATAGCCCTTCCGGATAGGTAGCGATCACCGGATGATCGGCTGCCTGACGGAACTGCTCTATAAATTGTACATCACGGCCGGCATCAATTGCGGCATCCGCGATGATTTTCTGAAATAAATCGCTGGTCATCAGACCGGAACAGGAGAAAGTCAGGAGAATACCGCCTTCATTCAGCAACTGAATCGCCAGCATGTTGATATCTTTATAGCCACGACACGCGCCCATCAACTGGCTTTTATTCTCAACAAACTTCGGCGGGTCCATCACGATAACGTCAAATTTTTCACCGCGATCGCGATAAGTACGCAGCAATTTAAAGACATCATCACGGACAAACTCAGCCTTGCTCAGATCCAGTTTGTTCAGCTCAACGTTCTGCCGTGCAATATCCAGCGCTTCCTGGGAGGTATCAACGCTGACAACCTGGCTGCAACCGCCCATCAGTGCCGATACGGCGAAACCACCGGTATAGGAGAAACAGTTCAGCACACGTTTATTTTCAACGTAGCGGCGGGTAGCCAGGCGGCTATCACGCTGGTCCAGGTAGTAGCCCGTTTTGTGTCCGTGCTGAATATCCACCAGCAGTTTCATTCCGTGTTCTTCAATCGGCAGCAGGGCAGGTGGCAACTCGCCGGTGACGGGGCCCTGGGTCAGCTCCATTCCTTCTTTTTTACGTACCGCAACATCGCTGCGATCGTAAATCGAACATTCCGGGTACAGCGTTTGCAGGGCACTAATTAATGCCGCGCGCTGATATTCTGCCCCAGCACTCAGCAGTTGCAGCACCAGAAAATTACCGAAACGATCGATAGTAATACCCGGCAGGCCATCAGATTCTCCGGCGATTAAACGATAGCTGTCGAGGCCATCTTTTTGCGCCAGCCAGTCACGCCATTTTTGTGCTTGTTGCAAACGGCGGGAAAAAAAAGCAATGTCGATAGACTCAGACGGGTCAAACGTCCAGACGCGCGCCCGGATTTGCGAAGCTGGCGAATAAGCGCCGCGTGCTAACCATTTTCCCTGATGATCAACAATATCGATGGTTTCACCGAGGCTGGCTTTACCTTCCATGCGGGCAACGGCCCCGGAAAAGACCCACGGATGGCGACGAAGTAATGATTTTTCGCGCCCTTTGGCTAACACTAAACGTACACTCATAATTTACTTTTCTGTCGATGCAAAGAAATGGGCGTCATTGTCCGGAGTTTTCCATGGATTTGCAACGCGTCCATTAAGGATAAGGAGAGCAGCAATGTCGAAAGTCTGCATAATTGCCTGGGTTTACGGGCGAGTTCAGGGCGTAGGATTTCGCTACACCACACAGTACGAAGCGAAAAGACTGGGTTTAACCGGGTACGCCAAAAATCTTGACGATGGCAGCGTGGAAGTGGTTGCTTGCGGTGAAGAAGGGCAGGTGGAAAAATTAATGCAGTGGTTAAAGAGTGGCGGCCCGCGTTCTGCGCGTGTGGAACGGGTGCTTAGCGAGCCGCATCATCCCTCGGGGGAATTAGCCGATTTTC
Organism: uncultured Escherichia sp.; assembly: GCF_948475835.1. NCBI lineage: Bacteria > Pseudomonadati > Pseudomonadota > Gammaproteobacteria > Enterobacterales > Enterobacteriaceae > Escherichia > uncultured Escherichia sp. The sequence continues at coordinate 43,282 of NZ_CAOLGM010000021.1, forward strand.
GTATCCATTAAATACATTTTACCGGTTTTGGCAGGCCAGCAATTTTGGTGGCTTGCTTAGCCGGACCTTTCGGAAACAGTCGATATAAATAGCGGCTGTTACCTTTTTCTTCGCCAAATTTATTCGCCATCGCTTTTACCAGCATACGAATCGCCGGAGAAGTATTGAATTCCAGATAGAAATCACGCACAAAACGCACCACTTCCCAGTGTTCTGGCGACAGCGAAATCCCTTCGTTCTCTGCAATCACCACAGCCAGCGGCTCACTCCACTGGCTGCTTTCTTTGAGATAGCCTTCGGTATCCGTTTCTATCTCTTTACCTTCGAAGATCAGCATAATTATTACTACCTTAATCAGACTGGCGGCAGTGTAACAAAAAACAAAGCCCCGCATAAAGCGAGGCTATGAAAGTGTTAGCGGGTGAGATTAATCGCGGCTGGCGAAGCCCAGAATGCTCAGCAGGCTGACGAAGATGTTGTACAGCGAAACATACAGGCTAACCGTGGCACGAATATAGTTCGTTTCACCGCCATGAATGATGTTGCTGGTTTCAAACAAAATAGCGCCAGAGGAGATCAAAATGAAGACCGCGCTGATCGCCAGATGCAGAGCAGGCAGTTGCAGGAAGATATTAGCAACCATACCAATCAGCACCACCACAATACCCGCCATCAGCATACCGCCGAGGAACGACATATCTTTGCGGGTGGTCAGCACATATGCAGAGCAGCAGAAGAACACTAACGCCGTTCCGCCCAGTGCCATAGCGATTACGTCACCCATTCCGGCAGACAGATAGGTGTTCAGAATTGGTCCGAGGATATAACCCAGAAAACCGGTAAAGGCGAATGCGGAGATAATCCCGGTCGGCTTATTCGCCGTTTTATAGGTCAGGAACATCAAACCATACATACCCACCAGCGTCAGAATCAGACCCGGAGATGGCAGCATCAGCACCGTACTGGCAGTTGCGGTAATCGCCGAAAAGGCCAGCGTCAGGCTCAGCAGAAAATAGGTATTACGCAGCACCTTATGGGTGCTAAGCAGTGATGTACGGTCATGTGAAGAACTAACAATACGATCCATTGAGTCACTCTCTATGACAGATGTAATTAATTAAGCAGCATAATGATAATGCGTAAGGGCACCCAGAAGTTTTACCCATCTTTACGCATTTGATCTGGAACAGGTTTAACAGCGGATTATCAGGTCATTAAGCAAATATAACGCCCTGAGAATTTCGACAGGCAAAAGAAAAAGGGGTTAGCATTTAGCTAACCCCTTATCTTATTTGGCGGAAGCGCAGAGATTCGAACTCTGGAACCCTTTCGGGTCGCCGGTTTTCAAGACCGGTGCCTTCAACCGCTCGGCCACACTTCCGGAATGACGCGCACTATAAACATCCCGATGCGGCGTGTAAACCCCTAATTTGTTTGTTTGCCTGAAAAACAGCCAAAAGTGCATTGATAGCGTGAAATAACAGCAGATTGATCATTTCATCACCATGAATTCCTTCTCTTTTACTCGTTTAGCAACCGGCTAAACATCCCCACCGCCCGGCCAAAAGAAAAATAGGTCCATTTTTATCGCTAAAAGATAAATCCACACAGTTTGTATTGTTTTGTGCAAAAGTTTCACTACGCTTTATTAACAATACTTTCTGGCGACGTGTGCCAGTGCAGAAGGATGAGCTTTCGTTTTCAGCATCTCACGTGAAGCGATGGTTTGCCTTGCTACAGGGACGTCGCTTGCCGACCATGTGCGCCCGGTGTCCTGCCGGTGTCGCAAGGAGAAGAGACGTGCGATATGAATAACGAGGAAACATTTTACCAGGCCATGCGGCGTCAGGGCGTTACCCGGCGCAGCTTTCTCAAATATTGTAGTCTGGCTGCCACGTCGCTGGGATTAGGCGCGGGAATGGCACCAAAGTTTGCCTGGGCGCTGGAGAACAAACCCCGCATTCCGGTGGTATGGATCCACGGTCTGGAATGCACCTGCTGTACCGAATCTTTTATCCGCTCCGCTCACCCACTGGCGAAGGACGTCATCCTTTCCCTGATTTCCCTCGATTACGACGATACTTTGATGGCTGCCGCCGGAACCCAGGCGGAAGAAGTCTTTGAAGACATCATCGCGCAATACAATGGCAAATATATCCTCGCAGTAGAAGGTAATCCGCCGCTGGGCGAGCAGGGGATGTTCTGTATCAGCAGCGGTCGACCGTTTATTGAGAAACTCAAACGTGCCGCTGCCGGAGCCAGCGCGATTATCGCCTGGGGAACCTGCGCGTCCTGGGGCTGCGTGCAGGCCGCGCGGCCCAATCCGACGCAGGCAACGCCTATCGACAAAGTCATCACCGACAAACCCATTATCAAAGTACCTGGCTGCCCGCCGATCCCGGATGTGATGAGCGCCATCATTACTTACATGGTGACCTTTGATCGCTTGCCAGATGTCGACAGAATGGGCCGTCCATTGATGTTCTATGGTCAGCGAATCCACGATAAATGCTATCGCCGCGCCCACTTCGACGCCGGAGAGTTCGTCCAGAGTTGGGA
>NZ_CAOLGM010000022.1:0-45651 GCF_948475835.1 uncultured Escherichia sp.
GGGTTACACCAGTAATGGCGTAGGCTACAGTGGCAGCGTCAACATGGGGTATATGGGTGGCTCTGGTAACATTGACGTAGGCTATAACTATTCTAAAGATAACCAACAGGTTAACTATGGCGTGCGCGGCGGTGTCATCGTTCACAGTGAAGGTATAACGCTTTCGCAGCCTTTAGGCGAAAGTCTGGCGATTGTTTCTGCACCGGGCGCGCGTGGTGGACATGTGGTTAACAGCAGCGGCGTAGAAGTTGACTGGATGGGCAACGCCGTGGTGCCTTATCTCACACCATATCGTGAAACCATTGTGGAATTGCGTAGCGACACGTTGGGGCAAAACGTTGAACTACAGGAAGCGTTCCAGAAAGTCGTGCCTACTCGTGGTGCAGTTGTGCGTTCCCGCTTTGATACCCGCGTCGGTTACCGTGTGCTGATGAGCTTAAAACAGGCGAATGGCAACGCAGTACCGTTTGGTGCAACCGCAGCGTTAATTGATGAGAGCAAACCTGCCAGCAGCATTGTGGGTGAAGAAGGACAGCTTTATATCAGCGGGATGCCAGAAGAGGGCGAATTGCAGGTGAGCTGGGGGAACGAGCAGGCGCAACGTTGCCGTGTGCCATTCCGCTTGCCAGAGAACAAGGACAATGCGGCTATCGTGATGGTTAATGCGGTATGCGAGAAATAAGGATATTTAGATGAAAATTAAAAATTTGTTGGCAGGTATGGTGCTGTTAGGGACGAGCACTTTTGCTGGAAATATATGGGCTGCGGATTGGGGACCATGTCAGACATCAAATGGGGTGGCCCATGAGTATAGTTTTGATTTCGTACAGACTATCCAGGTACCTTCAGAAAATAAGGCTGGGAAAATATTAACTCAGCCCTTTGCTTTAGGTACAAAATATTCCGCTTATTGTGAATGCCCGGATCCCATTCCAGATAATGGAGTTGTGACTTATTTTAAAGGTGTAACGCTTCTGCCTGAGCCTGGAACTGTAGATGGGTACTATAAATTCAATAATTACATTGATATTCTCACCAAAATATATGTCTACACACAATTAGATATCCCGGTGCCTTTTACCGATCGAAGCAATGGCACGGCACAGAAAGAATGTACGCCCTATACTGCTAACAATTGGGGGACAGGTGGTAAAGGAAGTATCAGTATTTATATTTCACATCCTTTTGTTGGGCAAATGATTATTCCTAAAACACGAGTTGCGTCCCTCTTTGGGACAAAAAAGAAAGGTGTTTACAATGATAGTCAGCCCATGGCCAATGTCAGTATTTCCGGGAGTATTACAGTTACTCAAGGCTGTGAACTTGCCGCTGGCACCGTACTGGATATTCCATTCGGAGAATATCAGGCCCATGATTTTAAAGGGCGTGCCGGACAACCACCACAAAATGTTCAGAAGGTACAAAAAGAATTAAGCTTTGACTGCAATAATATTTCAGATGGCGTCAAAATTTATCTCAGTATTGATGCAACACCAAATACTGCCTATCCCAGCGCAATTGATTTAGGCAACGCCGATGTTGGTGCAGTCATTGAGGACGGTAAAGGTAATATTCTTAAGCCGAATGACAGTAATAGCTTATTAGAAATGAACCCAGGCTCGCTGTATGAAGATGTCAAACGCAAAGCGACAACCACAATTACCGCTTATCCCGTTAGCACTACCGGAAAATTACCCGCTGCCGGGGATTATAGCGGTATTGCTACCATACATGTCGAACTGGAGTAACAGTCATGAAGCGAACAATACTTGCGTTATGCCTGCTGCCTCTTTCCTTTTCGTCATTCGCGGCAACCACGGATTTAGGGCCGAAAGGAACATTGAAATTCACCCTTAAAATCAGCCAGGGTGCTTGCGAACTGGTGAAAGACAGCGTTGAGGTTGACATGGGCACCGCGGTTCTCAAAAAGCCGGTAAGAATCGGAACGGAAATTAATCCCACTCCTTTTTCCATCGGCCTGAAAAACTGTAGCGAAGTGGTCAGAGCCTACGTGACTATGGACGGTACACCCAATGCAGACGACTCAAATCTTTTTGCGCTGGATGCGGGTGGCGCTACAGGCGTTGGGCTGAAAATCAAAACCGCTGCTGGAGTACAACAGTTCCCGGAAAATACAACGCCGACACCGGTTGAGTTTGCAATTAACGGTGATGGCGCACATCAACTGAACTATATCGCCAGCTACGTGCCTATTCGCGCCGATGCAACTATTGGTCGCGCAGATGCAACGGTCGACTTTACTGTACAGTACGAATAATTTCACATCTTAAGGGCCAGTTAACTGGCCCTTTTTACTGCTTTTTGTAACGCTAAAGTCTCTTTTCAAACTTGCATTTTTGTAAATTTGTGCTTCATGCACACTCTTTCCCCACACTTTTTCGCTTTGCTGTGGTCTACTTATTCGCGCGTGTAGATTTTACTTATCTGACTACCTCCGCACTTTTCCCCTGCCGGGCCTGAAAAGCCGCTAAGCAGGGTGTTATCACCTGTTTGTCCAGGGTTTGTTTGCATGAGATACATCAAATCGATTACACAGCAGAAGCTGAGCTTTTTGCTTGCAATCTATATTGGCCTTTTTATGAATGGCGCGGTTTTTTATCGCCGCTTCGGCAGCTATGCGCACGATTTTACCGTCTGGAAAGGCGTTTCTGCTGTTGTTGAACTGGCCGCCACCGTACTGGTGACCTTCTTTTTACTACGTCTTCTATCGCTGTTTGGCCGCCGCAGCTGGCGTATTCTGGCGTCGCTGGTGGTGCTCTTTTCCGCAGGTGCCAGCTATTACATGACCTTCCTTAATGTGGTCATTGGTTATGGCATCATCGCTTCCGTCATGACCACCGATATCGACCTGTCAAAAGAAGTTGTTGGTCTGAACTTTATTCTCTGGTTAATCGCCGTTAGTGCATTGCCTCTTATCCTTATCTGGAATAACCGCTGTCGCTACACCTTGCTCCGACAACTGCGAACCCCAGGGCAGCGTATTCGCAGCCTGGCGGTCGTCGTACTGGCGGGTATTATGGTTTGGGCACCGATTCGTTTGCTGGATATCCAGCAGAAGAAAGTGGAGAGGGCGACCGGCGTTGATTTGCCGAGTTATGGCGGTGTCGTAGCGAACTCTTATCTGCCATCAAACTGGCTTTCTGCGTTGGGGCTGTATGCCTGGGCGCGGGTCGATGAATCTTCCGATAATAATTCATTGCTTAATCCGGCGAAGAAATTCACTTATCAGGCACCGCAAAACGTTGATGACACTTATGTCGTGTTTATCATCGGTGAAACCACGCGTTGGGACCATATGGGCATTTTCGGCTATGAGCGTAATACCACGCCGAAACTGGCCCAGGAGAAAAATCTGGCGGCGTTCCGTGGTTACTCCTGTGATACCGCAACCAAACTCTCACTGCGTTGCATGTTTGTACGTCAGGGGGGCGCGGAAGATAATCCGCAGCGCACATTAAAAGAACAGAACATTTTCGCGGTTCTGAAGCAGTTAGGATTCAGTTCTGACCTCTACGCTATGCAGAGCGAAATGTGGTTCTACAGCAACACGATGGCGGACAACATTGCTTATCGTGAGCAGATTGGTGCGGAGCCACGTAATCGTGGCAAGCCGGTAGATGATATGTTGCTGGTAGACGAAATGCAGCAATCGCTAGGGCGCAACCCGGATGGTAAGCATCTGATCATTCTGCATACCAAAGGTTCGCATTTTAACTACACCCAGCGTTATCCGCGTAGCTTCGCGCAGTGGAAGCCGGAATGTATTGGTGTTGATAGCGGCTGTACCAAAGCGCAGATGATCAACTCCTATGACAACTCGGTGACCTATGTGGATCACTTTATCTCCAGCGTGATTGATCAGGTTCGCGATAAGAAAGCGATTGTGTTCTACGCAGCTGACCACGGTGAGTCAATTAATGAACGCGAGCACCTGCACGGCACGCCGCGTGAACTGGCACCGCCGGAGCAGTTCCGCGTACCGATGATGGTCTGGATGTCAGATAAATATCTGGAAAATCCGGCCAATGCGCAGGCGTTTGCGCAGCTGAAAAAAGAAGCCGACATGAAAGTGCCACGCCGTCACGTAGAGCTGTACGACACCATCATGGGTTGTCTTGGCTATACTTCACCGGATGGTGGAATTAACGAAAACAACAACTGGTGTCACATCCCGCAGGCAAAAGAGGCAGCGGCTAACTAAGCGGCCTGCTGACTTTCTCGCCGATCAAAAGGCATTTTGCTATTAAGGGATTGACGAGGGCGTATCTGCGCAGTAAGATGCGCCCCGCATTCGGTGATTGGCGCAGCTTGGTAGCGCACTTCGTTCGGGACGAAGGGGTCGGAGGTTCGAATCCTCTATCACCGACCAAATTCGAAAAGCCTGCTCAACGAGCAGGCTTTTTTGCATCTGCAGCTCATGAGGATGAGAACCTCCGGGGGCAGGGAGGTTCGACTCGAGCGAAGCGAGAGAACGTTGCGCCAGCAACGGCCCGCAGGGCGAGCCACGAAGTGGCGAGTAATCCTCTATCACCGACCAAATTCGAAAAGCCTGCTCAACGAGCAGGCTTTTTTGCATTTGTAGCTCATGAGGATGAGAACCTCCGGGGGCGGGGAGGTTCGACTCGACGTAGGCCTGATAAGACGCGTCAGCGTCGCATCAGGCAACGGCACCGCACTTATTGTCGGATGCGGCGTGAACGCCTTATTCGACCTACACGCCACACATTTCCCTGCCAAATTTGCGCCCCATATCTCACTATCCATTAACGGATTTGTGACAGAAACCATTGTCTTTTTTTATATTTGCTTAAATCTTTTTTTGCGTTACTTATGGCTGGCGCTGGCATTTTCCGCTGTGCGTTTTAGCGTTCATGGTATTAATCGCTCAGATATCCACCTTTTCCTCAGATTTTTTTCATTAAATGCATAAAACTTAATCACCAAATGTTGCTAAATATTAAGCTGATTGTTCTGGTCATGTTGGAGTAGCACAAATTTCTCTGCTGCAAATAGCTGTTTGAAGTTTTTTTAATCTTTGTTTGTGGATTCTCACCGTTGGTGTAAATCCCGGTTGGCTGTATTGACGTTTTCACATTCTGTTGACAGATTGTAGGTCACGAGGGGCATTTTATGGAGGATCCGCACTGTTACACTGATGTTAATTAGTACGGCATCCCCACCTCATAACGTTGACCCGACCGGGCAAAAAACAAAAAAGGTCAGGCAGCGACAACCCACTGCAAAGGGTTAAAACAACAAACATCACAATTGGAGCAGAATAATGCGTATTTCCTTGAAAAAGTCAGGGATGCTGAAGCTTGGTCTCAGCCTGGTGGCTATGACCGTCGCAGCAAGTGTTCAGGCTAAAACTCTGGTTTATTGCTCAGAAGGATCTCCGGAAGGGTTTAACCCGCAGCTGTTTACCTCCGGCACCACCTATGACGCCTCTTCCGTACCGCTTTATAACCGCCTGGTTGAATTTAAAATCGGCACCACTGAAGTGATCCCGGGCCTCGCTGAAAAGTGGGAAGTCAGCGAAGACGGTAAAACCTATACCTTCCATCTGCGTAAAGGTGTGAAGTGGCATGACAATAAAGAATTCAAACCGACGCGCGAACTGAACGCCGATGACGTGGTGTTCTCGTTCGATCGTCAGAAAAACGCGCAAAACCCGTACCATAAAGTTTCTGGCGGTAGCTACGAATACTTCGAAGGCATGGGCTTGCCGGAGCTGATCAGCGAAGTGAAAAAGGTGGACGACAACACAGTTCAGTTCGTGCTGACTCGCCCGGAAGCGCCGTTCCTCGCTGATCTGGCAATGGACTTCGCCTCTATTCTGTCAAAAGAATATGCTGATGCGATGATGAAAGCCGGTACACCGGAAAAACTGGACCTCAACCCAATCGGAACCGGTCCATTCCAGTTACAGCAGTACCAAAAAGATTCCCGTATCCGCTACAAAGCGTTTGATGGCTACTGGGGCACCAAACCGCAGATCGATACGCTGGTCTTCTCTATTACCCCTGATGCTTCCGTGCGTTACGCGAAATTGCAGAAGAATGAATGCCAGGTGATGCCGTACCCGAACCCGGCAGATATCGCTCGCATGAAGCAGGATAAATCCATCAACCTGATGGAAATGCCGGGGCTGAACGTCGGCTACCTCTCGTATAACGTGCAGAAAAAACCGCTGGATGACGTGAAAGTTCGCCAGGCTCTGACCTACGCGGTGAACAAAGACGCGATCATCAAAGCGGTTTATCAGGGCGCGGGTGTATCAGCGAAAAACCTGATCCCGCCAACCATGTGGGGCTATAACGACGACGTTCAGGACTACACCTACGATCCTGAAAAAGCGAAAGCCTTGCTGAAAGAAGCGGGTCTGGAAAAAGGTTTCTCCATCGACCTGTGGGCGATGCCGGTACAACGTCCGTATAACCCGAACGCTCGCCGCATGGCGGAGATGATTCAGGCAGACTGGGCGAAAGTCGGCGTGCAGGCCAAAATTGTCACCTACGAATGGGGTGAGTACCTCAAGCGTGCGAAAGATGGCGAGCACCAGACGGTAATGATGGGCTGGACTGGCGATAACGGGGATCCGGATAACTTCTTCGCCACCCTGTTCAGCTGCGCCGCCTCTGAACAAGGCTCCAACTACTCAAAATGGTGCTACAAACCGTTTGAAGATCTGATTCAACCGGCGCGTGCTACCGACGACCATAACAAACGCGTTGAACTGTACAAACAAGCACAGGTGGTGATGCACGATCAGGCTCCGGCACTGATCATCGCTCACTCCACCGTGTTTGAACCGGTACGTAAAGAAGTTAAAGGCTATGTGGTTGATCCATTAGGCAAACATCACTTCGAAAACGTCTCTATCGAATAATTAAAAGCCATACCCGGTGGCGCTGTGCCTCTGCGTGCAGCGCCATCCGGCAGCAATACTTCATTCTCTGTCCGACAAGGGCGGGAATTGATTTGTGAGCAATACAGACACGCAGTTCCAGGCTGCGGGTCATTATAGAGAATCCGGGTTATGTTGCAGTTTATTCTCCGACGTTTGGGACTCGTCATCCCCACGTTTATCGGTATTACCCTTCTCACATTTGCCTTTGTCCACATGATCCCGGGCGATCCGGTGATGATCATGGCGGGCGAACGTGGGATCTCCCCTGAGCGTCACGCGCAGCTGCTGGCTGAACTCGGCTTAGATAAACCGATGTGGCAGCAGTATCTCCATTACATTTGGGGCGTAATGCACGGCGATCTAGGCATTTCAATGAAAAGCCGAATTCCAGTATGGGAAGAGTTCGTGCCGCGCTTTCAGGCCACGCTGGAACTTGGCGTCTGCGCGATGATTTTTGCTACGGCAGTCGGTATTCCGGTTGGTGTGCTGGCTGCGGTTAAACGCGGTTCCATTTTCGATCACACTGCAGTTGGCCTGGCGCTGACCGGCTACTCGATGCCGATCTTCTGGTGGGGCATGATGCTGATCATGCTGGTTTCGGTGCACTGGAACCTGACGCCCGTCTCCGGTCGCGTGAGCGATATGGTGTTCCTCGATGACTCCAATCCGTTAACCGGTTTTATGCTAATCGACACCGCCATCTGGGGTGAAGACGGCAACTTTATCGATGCCGTTGCCCATATGATCTTACCGGCCATTGTGCTGGGTACTATTCCGCTGGCGGTCATTGTACGTATGACACGCTCCTCGATGCTGGAAGTGCTGGGTGAAGATTACATCCGCACCGCGCGCGCCAAAGGGTTGACCCGCATGCGGGTGATTATCGTCCATGCGCTGCGTAACGCGATGCTGCCGGTAGTGACCGTTATCGGCCTGCAGGTGGGAACATTGCTGGCGGGGGCGATTCTGACCGAAACCATCTTCTCGTGGCCCGGTCTGGGGCGCTGGTTGATTGACGCGCTGCAACGCCGCGACTATCCGGTAGTGCAGGGCGGCGTATTGCTGGTGGCGACGATGATTATCCTCGTCAACCTGCTGGTCGATCTGCTGTACGGCGTGGTGAACCCGCGTATTCGTCATAAGAAGTAAGGGGACATCATGTCACAGGTTACTGAAAATAAAGTGATTAGCGCACCGGTGCCGATGACCCCGTTACAGGAGTTCTGGCACTATTTTAAACGCAACAAAGGCGCGGTCGTCGGGCTGGTTTACGTCGTCATCGTGCTGTTCATCGCGATCTTTGCCAACTGGATTGCACCCTATAACCCGGCGGAACAGTTCCGCGATGCACTGCTCGCCCCGCCAGCCTGGCAGGAAGGCGGCAGCATGGCGCACTTGCTGGGCACCGATGACGTAGGCCGTGATGTGCTGTCGCGCCTGATGTACGGTGCGCGCCTGTCGCTGCTGGTTGGCTGTCTGGTAGTTGTGTTATCGCTGATTATGGGCGTTATTCTCGGCCTGATCGCCGGTTACTTTGGCGGCCTGGTCGATAACATCATTATGCGCGTGGTCGATATCATGCTGGCGCTGCCAAGTCTGCTGCTGGCGCTGGTGCTGGTGGCAATTTTCGGCCCGTCGATTGGTAACGCCGCGCTGGCACTGACCTTCGTTGCCTTGCCGCACTATGTGCGCTTAACCCGCGCCGCCGTGCTGGTGGAAGTTAACCGCGATTACGTCACCGCGTCTCGCGTGGCGGGTGCCGGGGCGATGCGTCAGATGTTTATTAACATCTTCCCGAACTGCCTTGCGCCGCTGATTGTTCAGGCGTCGCTCGGTTTCTCTAACGCCATTCTCGATATGGCTGCTCTTGGTTTCCTCGGCATGGGGGCACAGCCGCCAACGCCGGAGTGGGGCACCATGCTCTCCGACGTGTTGCAGTTCGCGCAAAGCGCCTGGTGGGTCGTGACCTTCCCGGGTCTGGCGATCCTGCTGACGGTGCTGGCATTTAACCTGATGGGTGACGGTCTGCGTGACGCGCTCGATCCCAAACTGAAGCAGTAAGAGGTTCGAGATGGCGTTATTAAATGTAGATAAATTATCGGTGCATTTCGGCGACGAAAGCGCACCGTTCCGCGCCGTAGACCGCATCAGCTACAGCGTAAAACAGGGCGAAGTGGTTGGGATTGTGGGTGAGTCCGGCTCCGGTAAGTCGGTCAGTTCCCTGGCGATTATGGGGCTGATTGATTATCCGGGCCGCGTAATGGCGGAAAAACTGGTGTTTAACGGTCAGGATTTGCAGCGTATCTCGGAAAAAGAGCGCCGCAACCTGGTGGGTGCCGAAGTGGCGATGATCTTCCAGGACCCGATGACCAGCCTTAACCCGTGCTACACCGTGGGTTTCCAGATTATGGAAGCGATTAAGGTGCATCAGGGCGGCAACAAAAGTACCCGCCGTCAGCGGGCGATTGACCTGCTGAATCAGGTCGGTATTCCCGATCCGGCTTCGCGTCTGGATGTTTACCCGCATCAGCTTTCCGGCGGCATGAGCCAGCGCGTGATGATCGCCATGGCGATTGCCTGTCGACCAAAACTGCTGATTGCCGATGAGCCGACCACCGCGCTGGACGTGACCATTCAGGCGCAAATCATCGAACTGTTGCTGGAGCTACAGCAGAAAGAGAACATGGCGCTGGTGTTAATTACCCATGACCTGGCGCTGGTGGCGGAAGCGGCACATAAAATCATCGTGATGTATGCAGGCCAGGTGGTGGAAACGGGCGATGCGCATGCCATCTTCCATGCGCCGCGTCACCCGTATACTCAGGCATTGCTGCGTGCGCTGCCGGAATTTGCTCAGGACAAAGAACGTCTGGCATCGTTGCCTGGCGTCGTTCCCGGCAAGTACGATCGCCCGAACGGCTGCCTGCTTAACCCGCGCTGCCCCTATGCCACTGACAGATGTCGCGCTGAAGAACCGGCGCTGAATATGCTCGCTGACGGGCGTCAGTCCAAATGCCATTACCCACTTGATGATGCCGGGAGGCCCACACTATGAGTACGCAAGAGGCCACCTCGCAACAACCGCTGTTGCAGGCGATTGACCTGAAAAAACATTACCCGGTGAAGAAAGGGATGTTTGCGCCGGAACGTCTGGTGAAGGCGCTGGACGGCGTTTCGTTTAACCTTGAACGTGGCAAAACGCTGGCGGTAGTGGGCGAATCTGGCTGCGGTAAATCGACCCTCGGTCGGTTGCTGACGATGATCGAAACGCCCACCGGCGGTGAGCTGTATTACCAGGGGCAGGATCTGCTTAAGCACGATCCGCAGGCGCAGAAGCTGCGTCGGCAGAAAATCCAGATCGTCTTCCAGAATCCCTACGGTTCGCTGAATCCGCGTAAAAAAGTTGGGCAAATTCTCGAAGAGCCGCTGCTTATTAACACCAGCTTAAGCAAAGAACAGCGTCGGGAAAAAGCCCTGTCGATGATGGCGAAAGTCGGCCTGAAAACCGAGCATTACGACCGCTATCCGCACATGTTTTCCGGCGGACAACGTCAGCGTATCGCTATTGCCCGTGGTCTGATGCTCGACCCGGACGTGGTGATTGCCGATGAACCGGTTTCTGCGCTGGACGTCTCGGTGCGCGCGCAGGTGCTCAACCTGATGATGGATTTGCAGCAGGAACTGGGGCTTTCTTATGTCTTTATCTCGCACGACCTGTCGGTTGTGGAGCACATTGCCGATGAAGTGATGGTGATGTACTTGGGCCGCTGCGTGGAGAAGGGGACGAAGGACCAAATCTTCAATAACCCGCGTCATCCTTACACTCAGGCGCTGCTCTCCGCGACGCCGCGCCTGAACCCGGACGATCGCCGCGAGCGCATCAAGCTCACCGGTGAACTGCCAAGCCCGCTGAATCCTCCGCCGGGTTGCGCCTTCAACGCCCGCTGTCGTCGACGCTTCGGCCCCTGCACCCAGTTGCAGCCAGCACTGAAAGATTACGGCGGTCAACTGGTGGCCTGCTTTGCCGTTGATCAGGATGAAAATCCGCAGCGGTAATGTTCAAAACCGGAGCCTTGTGCTCCGGTTTACTCAATCAGCTTCAACAGTGGCGACAAGCATAGCAAAATGCCGTACAGCAGAATCAGCCAGGCTTTAAATCCGCGAAGTTTTTCCAGTTGTGCGACTTTATAGATCAGGAAAAACGGAATGAGGCACGACACAATGCCATATAACGGGCTTCCCAACTGAAAGAACACCAGCACCGATACACGAAACGAAACCCAAATCGTCAACGTAATGACGATAAAAGCGCAGATCGCCAGAGTCAGCACGCGTGAGTTAATTTTCTTGGTATCAATAATACGGCTTAACAGATTGAGAATAATGCCTTTAATGGCCTCGTGGAAACCGAGATAAATGCCAAAGAATGCGGTCAGTACGGCAAAGATATTCAGTACCGTAGAGGTGATATGAATGATATGCCCAGGGATCACCTGCGCGGCCAGTGCCAGTGCCGAGATATTTTGTTCAAAGGCAGAAACGGCTTCTTCGTGGCTAATTGAGAAGGTAAACGAAAAGGCAAAAAACAGTATCACCGCGATGAGCGTGACATAACTAATTCGGTGGGTACGCAGCGCGAGCCGGGTTGCCAGTACTTTATCCGCTTCCCGTTTACGATAGGCAATATTCATTGGGTTAAGTACCTGAATAAATACCGCAGAAAAGAAGCAAAAGGGAATGGTAAGCAGGACATCGCGGAAAAAGACGGAGGCTTGCGGGAAGGCGGTTATATTGGCGAAATTCCAGTGCGGGATCATCGCAAAACCGAACACGACAATAATCCCTACTTTGACCACCACCATTGGCCCAGAAATCTTAAACAGTAATCGTTCACCACCAGACGCAATCGCCACCAGTACGGCGAAAATAGCGACTTTATAAAGTAGAGATTGTGAAAGATCGGCATCGGTTAAACCGAAGGTTTTCAGGTACGAGGCGCTGTCGAAAACCACGGAGAGAGAGTAGATAAAAATCCCGTGGATAATCATCAAAAAGTAGATAACCCCGAGGAAAATTCCCCAGTTCTTCCCCAGGTAATGACTGATAATATCGGTGTAGTCATTACAGGAATCGCTTTCAGAAAGGGTTTTTAAATAAATGTCCTGCACTACCCAAGTGGCAGGATAAGCAATGATCGCTGCGGTAATAAATACCCAAATTCCCTTCAAGCCAATTTGTACTGGCATCAGCACGGTTCCGGCACCAATCGCCATGCCTATGCATAATAAAACCCAGCCGAAGTCGTAGCGTGTAAACGGCAATTTCTGATCGTGTTTCGGTAGTGTGTTGTGCTGCATAAAGTCCTGTCCAGAAAGAAGTCGGCCTCGCAAAAATGAATAAACCCAGATTCTCTTGCGCAACAGGTGGAGAAGTCGAATACGCAGTATGTAAAAAATGAGGCAACAGATTCACTGGGGAGGTCGCGAGGAGGCGCAATTCTACAAAATTGCGCATTTCACTACCAGTCTGGAGTCAGCCCGGATATGAACTGCAACTATTGCAAATTAAGAAATTAAGCTGGAAGGCATCACGCAATGAGGAAGATTGCCGGGTGCTGACAGTAAAAAGCAATCGTAAAATCAGCGGCAAGCCGGAAGGGTTCCGGTGAGGCGCAATGTTGCGGGGGCTTTATCCCTGGTGGCATTGGTTGCTGGAGAGAGAAAACCCCCGCACGTTGCAGGTATGCACCTGACAACATCACGGGGGCCATTCTTGAACCTGAACAACTCAAGAATAGCCGCGAAACGTTGTCATTACAACACAGGCGGCTATATGACGCTCGCAGAACTGGGCATGGCCTTCTGGCATGATTTAGCGGCTCCGGTCATTGCTGGCATTCTTGCCAGTATGATCGTGAACTGGCTGAACAAGCGGAAGTAACGTGCCATGCGGGCGTCAGGCTGCCGTAATGGCAATTTGCGCCCGGATCAGGCCGCAGGGGTGAAACTCTGCGGCCTTTTTCGTAAGAAAAATGCAACGGTTGCAAGCGGATAATATTCTGCGGAATGCGCAGCACAGAGTGAGTAAGTGATGGATTCCGGAACAGAAAAACAGTCGTAGAATCAGCGTCAAGCCGGAAGGATTCCGGTGAGGCGCAATGTTGCGGGGGCTTTATCCCTGGTGGCATTGGTTGCTGGAGAGAGAAAACCCCCGCACGTTGCAGGTATGCACCTGACAACATCACGGGGGCCATTCTTGAACCTGAACAACTCAAGAATAGCCGCGAAACGTTGTCATTACAACACAGGCGGCTATATGACGCTCGCAGAACTGGGCATGGCCTTCTGGCATGATTTAGCGGCTCCGGTCATTGCTGGCATTCTTGCCAGTATGATCGTGAACTGGCTGAACAAGCGGAAGTAACGTGCCATGCGGGCGTCAGGCTGCCGTAATGGCAATTTGCGCCCGGATCAGGCCGCAGAGGTTAAACTCTGCGGCCTTTTTCGTGCTTACTGCGGGTAAGGCACCCAGTCGCCGCCGTTCAGGCGAACGTACGGTTTATCCTGGTATTGAATAACTACTGCATTTGAGTTCTCGGAGACCGGTGCTGTTTGTGGCAACCCACTGGTGAGTTTTTTCCAGTCAACATTGTCTTCGGTGAAAATCTTGCCATCAAGAACGCGAACCACCAGATCGGAGATAGCCAGGAAGCTGCTCGGTTGGTCAATGACAATCGGTGCCCCCTGATGTGGTGCCTTCATGCCGAAGAATTTCACCCCAACGGGGACGTCTGTGATAGACGGGCTAGGGATATCACGTAGGCCAGATACCTGCATTCTGTCGCCCTTCAGCGCGCCGCCGTGTTCCGGCACCACGACCACCATCACTTTACGACCCGATTTCTCCAGTTCAGTAAAGAAGGCGTCCAGTTCATCAAAGAATTTCTGCGCCCGCGCTTTGTAATCCGCTGTTTTGCTGACCCCCGGATAATGGTTGCCGTCATGCAGTGGAAGCGTGTTGTAGAACGTGGCACTACGGCTGTTTTTATCTTTTTCGGTAACGTCCAGCCAGCGGTTAAGCACGGCGGTATCGTCATAAACCGGCGAACCATCAAAGCCCAGCAAAATAACCGGCAGATTTGTTTGATCCATCAATTCAGTCTGCATGCCGCCATTTTCGCGAACTTCTTTCAAAAAACCGCCGAACTGGCCGTTATGCCCCATCATCAGGTGCTGGGTAAAGCCCAGTTTCGAAAGGTTATCAAACAGATAGCAGTCGTTATTTGCCGGTTGATACAGATTAGTGTGCGAAGTCTGCCCGCAGCTGGCGCGCAGTAAACGGATCGCCGCCGGGCCACTGTAGGAGGTGGCGGAGTTAAAGTTCTTGAACTCAATATCGAAATGCGACCACAGTGGATGCGACATCAACCCGGCGGCTTCTATATCCGACCAGGAAAGCGAACAGATGTTAATCACCAGTAGTTCAAATGGCTGAGCATCAGCGGGCAGCGAAGACGGGAAGGTCGATTTACGTTTTGCCTCCGCGTTATAGAAATTATTCAGCCAGGCGTTAAGGTTCGCCGTTGTTGGCGGTGCAGTTTGTGCGGGCATATCACCCACTACCGGTGCGCCACCCGTCGCCGCAACGGTTGCCGCTGCGTTACCACCCGTCGTTGTTACAGTGGTCGTCGGTTGTCCGGCTGGCCACAAGGAGAAACTTGGTCCCGCCAGGGTAAGTACGTTCAGCCATAGCAGTATGGCAACCACAAAAACGGTAATGCGAATCCATTGTGACAGGAATAACCAGGCCACTAATAAAACAAAAATGGCCCCAATCATCTGCCAGTTAATAAAGCGTGTGACAAGGTCGATTAAATAATCGGTACTGAACCCCGCCACCTGCGAACCCTGGCTCATTATGCTTTCCGGGCCAGGCAACCAGGTGTCATGCCAGAACAAAGCAAAGCCGATCGGCAGGGCAATCCAGTGGCGCAAGCGATGCAGGCTGTAGCGCGGAATGGGCATCAGCAGAAACGCGGCAAACACCAAATTGAGGAGCGGATGGAAGTTAAGATATCCCGCCCACAACAGGCCGAACTTAACCAGAAAATAGAAGTTCCAGCCGGAAAGGCCGCGCCAGTATTGCCAGAGGGAAGAAGGCATGGCGGTATTTTGCGTAAATTGAGTCATTTTTTGGTTGCCCTGGCTTTTTCCGTGCGGCGTAACGTCCCGGCCGGTTTAACATAACGAGGTTTAGCAAAGAACAAACGTAAGGTGTCGCGAATGCGTCGCAAAGAGTGCCGCGCCAGATAGCCCAGCGGGAAAAATATCAGTGCGCAAACGACAATAATTTCAATGATATCGCTGATGGTCATCATGATGAGCGCTCCACAGCATCATCTAACAGTCGCATGGGTTCTGGTATTCGTCGCCAGTGGCGACCATCGTGCTCGGCATTGATGACCGGTTTAGAACTTTGCGTTAAAGGCAGCGGCATGCCCCATTGTTCTGGGGCAAGCAAGCGCATCTGCACCAGCTCGGCACTGATTTGATCATCTTCAAACCAGACCATACGGTTTGAGAAAATGTCGCCAGTAGGCAATGGGAAAATATGATTCAACGCGGTATCCAGATCGTTAATCCGACAGAATGAGAGAAACAGCACCAGCCGATTACCGCCAATGGTCATGATATCGCCGGTACGGTTAGGGCGACACAGCGTCAGGGCTTGTTCAACGCGGATACCCGGTACCGGACGTAGGGCAACCAGAACGCCTTTACCGTGGGCAGGTAATAGAGGGTTATTCATCATGTTGTTGACGGCATTACAGAACACATCCCACTTCTGGAAACCACGCAGTTTGAGCGGCTGGGTCATTGACAGCAAGGTAGTGATATCTTCCGGCACATAGCGACTAAACTTCTGCCCTTGCACGCTTTCGATCATCGTCAGACAACGGGAGAGTGGCGCATTCCACGGAATAACCATATTTGCACCGCAGGCCAATAACAAACGTTCATCGGTGGCGCGCAGGCTAGCGGTATTTTCCCGCACGAGGATTTTCATCGCACTACCGCGCTGGCGACGCAGGGTATGAATGCTGCGGGCCAGTGGCTCGATTTGCGCATTTTGCTGTAAAGAAAAGACCACCGTCGCCGCCTGAGCGGTACGGGCTTCATTGAACAGGACTTCGTTATTGTTGAACAGTTGCCAGTGTTCCGATAGCGGCGGCGCACCTTCCAGTACAGCAACATTACTCAGAATGCGTTTTTCGTCGCTGCGTGGTTGGATCTCCGCCTCTTCGCTTTGAACTAATGTCCAGATACCATTTTGTTGCTGAACGCTAAGCTGCTGACGGGCGCTGACCCCTTTTTCGTTGCACCAGAAGGCAATATCCAGCAAATGTTGGTCACCCTGAAAACGCAAACTGGCAAGACCAAAAAGTGAACGGTATTCCTCAAGCAACAATGAAAATTGTTTATCGTTATTATTTCCGGGATTAATTACCAAAAGCGAACAATGGTTTAACCTGCTCCATTTATTCATTTTATCCAACCATGAGCGAAGCCGCTCGGCAGGAATGTTTTGCCATGCGTTATTTGCGCAAACAAGAATAAAAAGGTAATTATGGGGATCAATAGAACACTGCAAATCACGGGTCAAATAGTATAGACCTTTTTCATGATTTAGCATTGAAAATAATTTTATTTTTTCCGGCCCTTGAGAATCATCTAATTGAAAGATTTTCGCCGGATCGCTGTCCATGCTAATGACCGCGACGTGTGCGGTTTCAGCCTGGGATGCAATTGTTTGATTCGCCAGACTGATAGCATCTTCATGGCGATCGACGTTAAACCACCAGACGCCGCCTGCTGGCATATGTCGCAGCTCATCCCATAATGATGAGATACCGATAGAGAATACAGGGTCCACAATGTCCCTCATGTCACCATTTTGTCTGATTATCAGTTTACTAGCGAAAGCTAAGAAATAAACCTACCATTGAAATTAAAACTTATCAGATTTAGCATGTGAATCAATTTAGAAGGTCACAAGACGTGTGATTTTAGTCTTTTCGTTTTTAACTTTTTCTGTTGCGTAACGGAAAGTCAAAAAGTGAGCAAATTCCCGTCTCGCCGTAAACAATAAACCGGCGAAATGCTCACGGTTAGAATTGTCTCATGAACGGTACGGTTATTTCATAGGGATCAAGCAAAATGAATAACAATGAACCAGATACTCTGCCTGATCCCGCGATAGGCTATATCTTCCAGAATGATATTGTGGCGTTAAAGCAGGCATTTTCACTGCCTGATATTGATTATGCCGATATTTCCCAACGCGAACAGTTGGCCGCGGCATTAAAACGCTGGCCGTTGCTGGCAGAGTTTGCGCAACAAAAGTAGGGGATTGGTGAATGGCCGTACTGGGATTGCAGGGGGTGCGGGGAGGCGTGGGGACAACAACCATCACCGCCGCATTAGCCTGGTCATTACAAATGTTGGGAGAAAATGTTCTGGTGGTCGATGCCTGCCCGGACAACTTGTTGCGCCTGTCATTTAATGTTGATTTTACCCACCGTCAGGGCTGGGCCAGAGCGATGCTGGATGGCCAGGACTGGCGTGACGCTGGGTTGCGCTACACCTCGCAGCTCGATTTGCTGCCTTTTGGTCAGTTATCCATTGAAGAACAAGAAAATCCACAGCACTGGCAAACCCGGCTGAGCGATATTTGCTCCGGCTTACAGCAACTAAAAGCCAGCGGGCGTTACCAGTGGATTTTAATCGACTTACCGCGTGATGCCTCGCAGATAACCCACCAGCTGCTGAGTTTGTGCGATCACTCGCTGGCTATCGTCAATGTGGATGCCAACTGCCATATCCGCCTGCATCAGCAAGCGCTGCCGGATGGCGCACATATTTTGATTAATGACTTCCGTATTGGCAGTCAGGTTCAGGACGATATTTACCAGCTTTGGTTGCAAAGCCAGCGCCGATTACTGCCGATGCTCATTCATCGTGATGAAGCGATGGCTGAATGCCTGGCGGCTAAGCAACCAGTAGGTGAATATCGCAGTGATGCGCTGGCGGCTGAAGAGATACTGACGCTGGCGAACTGGTGCCTGTTGAACTACTCCGGGCTGAAAACGCCAGTCGGGAGTGCATCATGAGTATCCTGACCCGGTGGTTGCTTATCCCGCCGGTCAACGCGCGGCTTATCGGGCGTTATCGCGATTATCGTCGTCACGGTGCGTCGGCTTTCAGCGCGACGCTCGGCTGTTTCTGGATGATCCTGGCCTGGATTTTTATTCCGCTGGAGCACCCGCGCTGGCAGCGTATTCGCGCAGAACATAAAAACCTGTATCCGCATATCAACGCCTCGCGTCCGCGTCCGCTGGACCCGGTCCGTTATCTCATTCAAACATGCTGGTTACTGATCGGTACATCGCGCAAAGAAACGCCGAAACCGCGCAGGCGGGCATTTTCAGGTCTGCAGAATATTCGTGGACGTTACCATCAATGGATGAACGAGCTGCCTGAGCGCGTTAGCCATAAAACACAGCATCTTGATGAGAAAAAAGAGCTCGGTCATTTGAGTGCCGGGGCGCGGCGGTTGATCCTCGGTATCATCGTCACCTTCTCGCTGATTCTGGCGTTAATCTGCGTTACTCAACCGTTTAACCCGCTGGCGCAGTTTATCTTCCTGATGCTGCTGTGGGGTGTAGCGCTGATCGTACGGCGGATGCCGGGGCGCTTCTCGGCGCTAATGTTGATTGTGCTGTCGCTGACCGTTTCTTGCCGTTATATCTGGTGGCGTTACACCTCTACGCTGAACTGGGACGATCCGGTCAGCCTGGTGTGCGGGCTTATTCTGCTCTTCGCTGAAACGTACGCGTGGATTGTGCTGGTGCTCGGCTACTTCCAGGTAGTATGGCCGCTGAATCGTCAGCCGGTGCCATTGCCGAAAGATATGTCGCTGTGGCCGTCGGTGGATATCTTTGTCCCGACTTACAACGAAGATCTCAACGTGGTGAAAAATACTATTTACGCCTCGCTGGGTATCGACTGGCCGAAAGACAAGCTGAACATCTGGATCCTCGATGACGGCGGTAGGGAAGAGTTTCGCCAGTTTGCGCAAAACGTGGGGGTGAAATATATCGCCCGTACCACTCATGAACATGCGAAAGCGGGCAACATCAACAATGCGCTGAAATATGCCAAAGGCGAGTTCGTGTCGATTTTCGACTGCGACCACGTACCAACGCGATCGTTCCTGCAAATGACCATGGGCTGGTTCCTGAAAGAGAAACAGCTGGCGATGATGCAGACGCCGCACCACTTCTTCTCGCCGGACCCGTTTGAACGCAACCTGGGGCGTTTTCGTAAAACGCCGAACGAAGGCACGCTGTTCTATGGTCTGGTGCAGGATGGCAACGATATGTGGGACGCCACTTTCTTCTGCGGTTCCTGTGCAGTAATTCGTCGCAAACCATTGGATGAAATTGGCGGTATTGCTGTCGAAACGGTAACCGGAGATGCGCACACGTCTCTGCGCCTGCACCGTCGTGGCTACACCTCTGCATATATGCGTATTCCGCAGGCGGCGGGGCTGGCGACCGAAAGTCTGTCGGCGCATATCGGTCAGCGTATTCGCTGGGCACGCGGGATGGTGCAAATCTTCCGTCTCGATAACCCGCTTACCGGTAAAGGGCTGAAATTCGCCCAGCGGCTGTGCTACGTCAACGCCATGTTCCACTTCTTGTCGGGCATTCCACGACTGATCTTCCTGACTGCGCCGCTGGCGTTCCTGCTGCTTCATGCCTACATCATCTATGCGCCAGCGTTGATGATCGCCCTGTTCGTGCTGCCGCATATGATCCATGCCAGCCTGACCAACTCCAAGATCCAGGGCAAATATCGCCACTCTTTCTGGAGTGAAATCTACGAAACGGTGCTGGCGTGGTATATCGCACCACCGACGCTGGTGGCGCTGATTAACCCGCACAAAGGCAAATTTAACGTCACCGCCAAAGGTGGACTGGTGGAAGAAGAGTACGTCGACTGGGTGATCTCGCGGCCCTACATCTTCCTTGTCCTGCTCAACCTGGTGGGCGTTGCGGTAGGCATCTGGCGCTACTTCTATGGCCCGCCAACCGAGATGCTCACCGTGGTCGTCAGTATGGTGTGGGTATTCTACAACCTGATTGTTCTTGGCGGCGCAGTTGCAGTATCGGTAGAAAGCAAACAGGTACGCCGATCGCACCGCGTGGAGATGACGATGCCCGCGGCAATTGCCCGCGAAGATGGTCACCTCTTCTCGTGTACCGTTCAGGATTTCTCCGACGGTGGTTTGGGGATCAAGATCAACGGTCAGGCGCAGATTCTGGAAGGGCAGAAAGTGAATCTGTTGCTTAAACGCGGTCAGCAGGAATACGTCTTCCCGACCCAGGTGGCGCGCGTGATGGGTAATGAAGTTGGGCTGAAATTAATGCCGCTCACCACCCAGCAACATATCGATTTTGTGCAGTGTACGTTTGCCCGTGCGGATACATGGGCGCTCTGGCAGGACAGCTACCCGGAAGATAAGCCGCTGGAAAGTCTGCTGGATATTCTGAAGCTCGGCTTCCGTGGCTACCGCCATCTGGCGGAGTTTGCGCCTTCTTCGGTGAAGGGCATATTCCGTGTGCTGACTTCTCTGGTTTCCTGGGTTGTATCGTTTATTCCGCGCCGCCCGGAGCGGAGCGAAACGGCACAACCATCGGATCAGGCTTTGGCTCAACAATGATGATAACGCGATGAAAAGAAAACTATTCTGGATTTGTGCAGTGGCTATGGGGATGAGTGCGTTCCCCTCTTTCATGACGCAGGCGACGCCAGCAACGCAACCACTGATCAATGCTGAGCCAGCTGTAGCCGCCCAGACGGAACAAAATCCGCAGGTGGGGCAAGTGATGCCGGGCGTGCAGGGCGCTGATGCGCCAGTCGTGGCGCAGAACGGTCCTTCGCGTGATGTGAAGCTGACCTTTGCGCAAATTGCGCCGCCGCCGGGCAGCATGGTGCTACGTGGCATTAACCCGAACGGCAGCATTGAGTTTGGTATGCGCAGCGATGAAGTGGTGACGAAGGCGATGCTCAACCTCGAATACACGCCATCGCCATCGTTACTGCCTGTCCAGTCGCAGTTAAAGGTTTATCTCAATGATGAGCTGATGGGCGTGCTGCCAGTGACCAAAGAACAGTTGGGTAAAAAAACGCTGGCGCAAATGCCCATTAACCCACTGTTTATTACCGACTTCAACCGTGTGCGGCTGGAGTTTGTCGGCCATTATCAGGACGTGTGCGAAAACCCGGCCAGCACCACGCTTTGGCTGGATGTTGGGCGGAGCAGTGGACTGGATCTGACCTATCAGACCCTGAATGTGAAGAATGACCTGTCACACTTCCCGGTGCCATTCTTTGACCCGCGCGATAACCGTACTAACACCTTGCCGATGGTCTTTGCGGGTGCGCCGGATGTTGGGCTGCAACAAGCCTCTGCCATTGTCGCCTCGTGGTTTGGTTCGCGTTCTGGCTGGCGTGGGCAGAACTTCCCGGTGCTCTATAACCAACTGCCGGATCGTAATGCCATTGTCTTTGCAACCAACGACAAACGGCCGGACTTCCTGCGCGATCATCCGGCGGTAAAAGCCCCTGTGATTGAGATGATTAACCATCCGCAGAATCCTTACGTCAAACTGCTGGTGGTGTTTGGTCGTGACGACAAAGACCTGTTGCAGGCAGCGAAAGGTATCGCTCAGGGTAACATTCTGTTCCGTGGTGAAAGCGTGGTAGTGAATGAAGTGAAACCGCTGCTACCGCGTAAGCCGTACGATGCGCCGAACTGGGTACGTACCGATCGTCCGGTCACATTTGGCGAACTGAAAACCTATGAAGAACAGTTACAATCCAGCGGTCTTGAGCCAGCAGCGATTAACGTTTCGCTAAACCTGCCGCCGGATCTCTACCTGATGCGCAGTACCGGCATTGATATGGATATTAATTACCGCTACACCATGCCGCCGGTGAAAGACAGTTCGCGGATGGATATCAGCCTGAATAACCAGTTCCTGCAATCCTTCAACCTGAGCAGCAAACAGGAGGCGAACCGCCTGCTGCTGCGGATTCCGGTATTACAAGGTTTGCTGGATGGCAAAACAGATGTCTCTATTCCGGCGCTGAAACTGGGCGCGACCAACCAGCTGCGCTTCGACTTTGAGTATATGAACCCGATGCCGGGCGGTTCGGTGGATAACTGTATTACGTTCCAGCCGGTGCAGAATCATGTGGTGATTGGTGACGACTCCACCATCGACTTCTCGAAGTATTACCACTTCATCCCGATGCCGGATCTACGCGCCTTTGCTAACGCGGGCTTCCCATTCAGCCGGATGGCGGATCTGTCGCAAACCATCACCGTGATGCCGAAAGCGCCTAACGAAGCACAGATGGAAACGTTGCTGAATACTGTTGGTTTTATCGGCGCACAGACGGGCTTCCCGGCGATTAATCTGACGGTGACCGATGATGGCAGCACCATTCAGGGCAAAGATGCCGACATCATGATCATCGGTGGTATCCCGGACAAACTGAAAGACGATAAGCAGATCGACCTATTGGTGCAGGCGACCGAAAGCTGGGTGAAAACACCGATGCGCCAGACCCCGTTCCCCGGCATTGTGCCGGACGAGAGCGATCGCGCGGCAGAAACCCAGTCAACGCTGACCTCTTCCGGTGCGATGGCGGCGGTGATTGGCTTCCAGTCGCCGTATAACGACCAGCGCAGCGTGATTGCGCTGCTGGCAGATAGCCCACGCGGTTATGAAATGCTTAACGATGCGGTGAACGATAGCGGCAAACGCGCCACCATGTTCGGTTCGGTCGCGGTGATCCGCGAGTCCGGTATCAACAGCCTACGTGTTGGCGACGTTTATTACGTAGGTCATCTGCCGTGGTTCGAGCGCTTGTGGTATGCGCTGGCAAACCATCCGATTCTGCTGGCGGTGCTGACGGCTATCAGTGTGATATTGCTGGCATGGGTACTGTGGCGTCTGCTGCGAATTATTAGTCGTCGTCGTCTTAACCCGGATAACGAGTAATTGAAGATGAATGTGTTGCGTAGTGGAATCGTGACGATGCTGCTGTTGGCTGCCTTTAGTGTTCAGGCAGCCTGTACCTGGCCTGCCTGGGAGCAGTTTAAAAAGGATTACATCAGTCAGGAAGGGCGCGTCATCGACCCCAGCGACGCGCGCAAAATCACCACCTCCGAAGGGCAAAGTTACGGTATGTTCTTTGCCCTGGCGGCTAACGACCGTGTAGCTTTCGATAATATTCTCGACTGGACGCAGAACAATCTCGCTCAGGGTTCTTTAAAAGAACGTTTGCCCGCCTGGCTGTGGGGCAAGAAAGAGAACAGTAAGTGGGAAGTGCTGGACAGCAATTCGGCCTCCGATGGTGATGTCTGGATGGCCTGGTCGTTGCTGGAGGCGGGGCGTTTGTGGAAAGAGCAGCGTTATACCGACATCGGCAGCGCGTTGCTAAAACGTATCGCGCGGGAGGAAGTGGTGACGGTGCCTGGGCTGGGTTCCATGTTGTTACCGGGCAAAGTGGGTTTTGCTGAGGATAACAGCTGGCGTTTTAACCCCAGCTACCTGCCGCCGACGCTGGCGCAGTATTTCACCCGCTTTGGCGCGCCGTGGACCACGCTGCGCGAAACCAATCAACGTTTATTGCTGGAAACCGCCCCGAAAGGTTTTTCGCCAGACTGGGTGCGCTATGAGAAAGACAAAGGCTGGCAGCTAAAAGCCGAAAAAACATTGATCAGCAGCTACGACGCTATCCGCGTTTACATGTGGGTAGGCATGATGCCTGACAGCGATCCGCAAAAAGCGCGGATGCTCAACCGGTTTAAACCGATGGCGACATTCACTGAGAAAAACGGTTATCCGCCGGAAAAAGTGGATGTGGCTACGGGGAAAGCGCAGGGTAAAGGACCGGTCGGTTTTTCTGCCGCCATGCTGCCCTTTTTACAAAACCGCGATGCGCAGGCCGTTCAGCGCCAGCGCGTGGCCGATAACTTTCCCGGCAGCGATGCCTATTACAACTATGTGCTGACCCTGTTTGGACAAGGCTGGGATCAACACCGTTTCCGCTTCTCGACAAAAGGTGAGTTATTACCTGACTGGGGCCAGGAATGCGCAAATTCACACTAAACATATTCACGCTTTCCCTCGGTCTGGCCGTCATGCCGATGGTCGAGGCAGCACCAACCGCTCAGCAACAGTTGCTGGAGCAAGTTCGGTTAGGCGAAGCGACCCATCGTGAAGATCTGGTGCAACAGTCGTTATATCGGCTGGAACTTATTGATCCGAATAACCCGGACGTCGTTGCCGCCCGTTTCCGTTCTTTGTTACGTCAGGGCGATATTGATGGCGCGCAAAAACAGCTCGATCGGCTGTCGCAGTTAGCGCCGAGTTCAAATGCGTATAAATCGTCGCGGACTACGATGCTACTTTCCACGCCGGATGGTCGTCAGGCACTGCAACAGGCACGATTGCAGGCGACGACCGGTCATGCAGAAGAAGCTGTGGCGAGTTACAACAAACTGTTCAACGGTGCGCCGCCGGAAGGTGACATTGCTGTCGAGTACTGGAGTACGGTGGCGAAAATTCCGGCTCGCCGTGGCGAAGCGATTAATCAGTTAAAACGCATCAATGCGGATGCACCGGGCAATACGGGCCTGCAAAACAATCTGGCGCTATTGCTGTTTAGTAGCGATCGCCGTGACGAAGGTTTTGCCGTCCTGGAACAGATGGCAAAATCGAACGCCGGGCGCGAAGGGGCCTCTAAAATCTGGTACGGGCAGATTAAAGACATGCCCGTCAGTGATGCCAGTGTGTCGGCGCTGAAAAAATATCTCTCGATCTTTAGTGATGGCGATAGCGTGGCGGCTGCGCAATCGCAACTGGCAGAACAGCAAAAACAGCTGGCCGATCCTGCTTTCCGCGCTCGTGCGCAAGGTTTAGCGGCGGTGGACTCTGGTATGGCGGGTAAAGCCATTCCCGAACTACAACAGGCGGTGCGGGCGAACCCGAAAGACAGTGAAGCTCTGGGGGCGCTGGGCCAGGCGTATTCTCAGAAAGGCGATCGCGCCAATGCAGTGGCGAATCTGGAAAAAGCCCTCGCACTGGACCCGCACAGCAGCAACAACGACAAATGGAACAGTCTGCTGAAAGTAAACCGCTACTGGCTGGCGATCCAGCAGGGCGATGCTGCGCTGAAAGCCAATAATCCTGACCGGGCAGAACGCCTGTTCCAGCAGGCGCGTAATGTCGATAACACCGACAGTTATGCAGTGCTGGGGCTGGGCGATGTGGCGATGGCGCGAAAAGATTATCCCGCCGCCGAACGTTATTATCAGCAGACCTTGCGTATGGACAGCGGCAACACTAACGCCGTGCGCGGGCTGGCAAATATTTACCGCCAGCAATCGCCAGAAAAAGCTGAAGCGTTTATCGCCTCGCTCTCTGCCAGTCAGCGGCGTAGCATTGATGATATCGAACGCAGCCTGCAAAACGACCGTCTGGCACAGCAGGCAGAGGCACTGGAAAACCAGGGCAAATGGGCGCAGGCGGCAGCACTTCAGCGGCAACGACTGGCGCTGGACCCCGGCAGCGTATGGATTACTTACCGACTTTCGCAGGATCTCTGGCAGGCCGGACAACGCAGCCAGGCCGATACGTTAATGCGCAATCTGGCGCAGCAGAAGCCGAACGACCCGGAGCAGGTTTACGCTTACGGGCTGTACCTCTCTGGTCATGACCAGGACAGAGCGGCGCTGGCGCATATCAACAGCCTGCCGCGCGCGCAGTGGAACAGCAATATTCAGGAGCTGGTTAATCGACTGCAAAGCGATCAGGTGCTGGAAACCGCTAATCGCCTGCGAGAAAGCGGCAAAGAAGCTGAAGCGGAAGCGATGCTGCGTCAGCAACCACCTTCCACGCGTATTGACCTCACGCTGGCTGACTGGGCGCAGCAGCGACGTGATTACACCGCCGCCCGCGCTGCATATCAGAATGTCCTGACGCGGGAGCCAACTAACGCCGATGCCATTCTGGGGCTGACGGAAGTGGATATTGCTGCCGGTGACACAGCGGCGGCACGTAGCCAGCTGGCGAAACTGCCCGCTACCGATAACGCCTCGCTGAACACACAGCGGCGCGTGGCGCTGGCGCAGGCGCAGCTTGGAGATACCGCAGCGGCGCAGCAGACGTTTAATAAGTTGATCCCGCAGGCAAAATCTCAGCCACCGTCGATGGAAAGCGCGATGGTGCTGCGCGACGGTGCGAAGTTTGAAGCGCAGGCGGGCGATCCAAAGCAGGCGCTGGAAACCTACAAAGACGCCATGGTCGCATCCGGTGTGACTACGACGCGTCCGCAGGATAACGACACATTCACCCGACTGACCCGTAACGACGAGAAAGATGACTGGCTGAAACGCGGCGTGCGCAGCGATGCGGCGGACCTCTATCGCCAGCAGGATCTTAACGTCACCCTTGAGCACGATTACTGGGGTTCGAGCGGCACCGGTGGTTACTCCGATCTGAAAGCGCACACTACCATGTTGCAGGTGGATGCGCCGTATTCTGACGGGCGGATGTTCTTTCGCAGTGATTTCGTCAATATGAACGTCGGCAGTTTCTCCACTAATGCCGATGGCAAATGGGATGACAACTGGGGCACCTGTACATTACAGGACTGTAGCGGCAACCGCAGCCAGTCGGATTCCGGTGCCAGCGTGGCGGTCGGCTGGCGAAATGACGTCTGGAGCTGGGATATCGGTACCACGCCGATGGGCTTCAACGTGGTGGATGTGGTCGGCGGCATCAGTTACAGCGATGATATCGGGCCGCGGGCTTACACGGTTGACGCCCACCGTCGGCCCATCTCCAGTTCTTTGCTGGCCTTTGGTGGGCAAAAAGACTCCCCGAGCAATACCGGGAAAAAATGGGGTGGCGTACGTGCCGACGGTGTGGGGCTAAGTCTGAGCTACGATAAAGGTGAAGCAAACGGCGTCTGGGCATCGCTTAGTGGCGACCAGTTAACCGGTAAAAATGTCGAAGATAACTGGCGCGTGCGCTGGATGACGGGCTATTACTATAAGGTCATTAACCAGAACAATCGCCGCGTCACAATCGGCCTGAACAACATGATCTGGCATTACGACAAAGATCTGAGTGGCTACTCACTCGGTCAGGGCGGTTACTACAGTCCGCAGGAATACCTGTCGTTTGCCATACCGGTGATGTGGCGGGAGCGCACGGAAAACTGGTCGTGGGAGCTGGGGGCGTCTGGCTCGTGGTCGCATTCACGCACCAAAACCATGCCGCGTTATCCGCTGATGAATCTGATCCCGACCGACTGGCAGGAAGAAGCTGCGCGGCAATCCAACGATGGCGGCAGCAGTCAGGGCTTCGGCTACACGGCGCGGGCATTACTTGAACGACGTGTTACTTCCAACTGGTTTGTTGGCACGGCAATTGATATCCAGCAGGCGAAAGATTACGCACCCAGCCATTTCCTGCTCTACGTACGTTATTCCGCCGCCGGATGGCAGGGTGACATGGATTTACCGCCGCAGCCGCTGATACCTTACGCCGACTGGTAAGTTTTCAGATAGCGCCTCTCTTAATGCCGCTGCGATCGGGTATACTCGGGCGGCAATCTGGGATTTCCGGGGGGAGACAATTTGCGCGTAAGTCGCTCGTTAACAATCAAGCAGATGGCAATGGTGGCAGCCGTTGTCCTGGTGTTCGTTTTTATTTTTTGCACCGTTTTGCTGTTCCATCTGGTCCAACAGAATCGCTATAACACGGCTACGCAACTGGAAAGCATTGCTCGCTCTGTCCGCGAACCCTTATCTTCAGCTATTTTGAAAGGCGATATTCCCGAAGCGGAAGCTATTCTTGCCAGCATTAAACCGGCAGGCGTGGTCAGCCGTGCCGATGTAGTGCTGCCTAACCAGTTCCAGGCGCTGCGTAAAAGTTTTATTCCAGAGCGCCCGGTGCCGGTAATGGTTACTCGCCTGTTTGAGCTACCGGTTCAAATCTCGCTGGGCGTTTACTCGCTCGAACGTCCGGCAAACCCGCAGCCAATTGCCTATCTGGTACTACAGGCGGATTCCTTCCGTATGTATAAGTTCGTGATGAGCACCCTCTCAACGTTAGTGACCATTTACTTACTTTTGTCGCTTATCCTGACCGTCGCCATCAGCTGGTGCATTAACCGCCTGATTTTGCATCCGTTACGCAATATTGCTCGCGAACTTAACGCCATCCCAGCCCAGGAGCTTGTTGGTCACCAACTGGCATTACCGCGTCTGCATCAGGACGATGAAATCGGTATGTTGGTGCGCAGTTACAACCTCAACCAGCAATTGCTGCAGCGCCATTATGAAGAACAGAACGAAAATGCGATGCGCTTCCCGGTGTCGGATTTGCCGAACAAAGCCTTGCTGATGGAGATGCTGGAGCAGGTTGTCGCGCGTAAACAAACCACCGCGCTGATGATCATCACCTGTGAAACCCTGCGTGATACTGCGGGCGTGCTGAAAGAGGCGCAACGAGAAATTCTGCTGCTGACGCTGGTGGAAAAACTCAAATCGGTACTGTCGCCACGTATGATCCTCGCGCAGATTAGCGGTTATGACTTTGCTGTCATTGCCAACGGTGTACAGGAACCGTGGCACGCAATCACCTTAGGTCAGCAAGTGCTCACTATCATGAGCGAGCGCCTGCCGATTGAACGTATTCAACTCCGTCCGCACTGTAGCATTGGCGTGGCGATGTTCTACGGCGATCTCACCGCCGAACAGCTTTACAGTCGCGCTATTTCTGCGGCATTTACCGCTCGCCATAAAGGCAAGAATCAGATTCAGTTCTTTGATCCGCAGCAGATGGAAGCCGCCCAGAAGCGGTTGACGGAAGAGAGCGATATCCTTAATGCACTGGAAAATCATCAGTTTGCAATTTGGTTACAGCCACAGGTCGAGATGACCAGCGGTAAACTGGTCAGTGCGGAAGTGTTACTGCGTATCCAGCAACCGGATGGCAGTTGGGACCTGCCGGATGGCTTAATCGATCGCATTGAGTGCTGTGGGCTGATGGTTACCGTCGGTCACTGGGTGCTGGAAGAGTCCTGTCGATTGCTTGCAGCCTGGCAAGAGCGCGGCATTATGCTGCCCTTGTCGGTAAACCTCTCTGCGCTGCAACTGATGCACCCAAATATGGTGGCGGATATGCTGGAACTGTTAACCCGCTATCGCATTCAGCCGGGAACACTGATTCTGGAAGTGACAGAAAGCCGACGTATTGACGACCCTCATGCTGCGGTGGCAATCCTCCGTCCGCTGCGCAATGCCGGAGTTCGGGTGGCGCTGGATGATTTCGGCATGGGCTACGCAGGGCTGCGTCAGCTGCAGCATATGAAATCGTTGCCAATCGACGTACTGAAAATCGACAAAATGTTTGTTGAAGGCTTGCCGGAAGATAGCAGCATGATTGCTGCAATTATCATGCTGGCGCAGAGCCTGAACTTACAAATGATTGCCGAAGGCGTGGAGACTGAAGCACAACGCGACTGGCTGGCAAAAGCGGGCGTTGGTATTGCCCAGGGCTTCCTTTTTGCTCGCCCACTCCCTATTGAAATCTTCGAAGAGAGTTACCTGGAAGAAAAGTAGCTACCCCAAACTGATTACAAAACTTTAAAAAGTGCTGGTTTGTGCGAGCCAGCTCAAACTTTTTAACCTTTTTGTTTCAATTATGATCCAGGTACATTTCTGTGATGTTGTCTGGGTGTTATTTTAAGGCCGCAGGTACCCCATAACCTTACAAGACCTGTGGTTTTACTAAAGGACACCCTATGAAAACCTCTCTGTTTAAAAGCCTTTACTTTCAGGTCCTGACAGCGATAGCCATTGGTATTCTCCTTGGCCATTTCTATCCTGAAATAGGCGAGCAAATGAAACCGCTTGGCGACGGCTTCGTTAAGCTCATTAAGATGATCATCGCTCCTGTCATCTTTTGTACCGTCGTAACGGGCATTGCGGGCATGGAAAGCATGAAGGCGGTCGGTCGTACCGGCGCAGTCGCACTGCTTTACTTTGAAATTGTCAGTACCATCGCGCTGATTATTGGTCTTATCATCGTTAACGTCGTGCAGCCTGGTGCCGGAATGAACGTCGATCCGGCAACGCTTGATGCGAAAGCGGTAGCGGTTTACGCCGATCAGGCGAAAGACCAGGGCATTGTCGCCTTCATTATGGATGTCATCCCGGCGAGCGTCATTGGCGCATTTGCCAGCGGTAACATTCTGCAGGTGCTGCTGTTTGCCGTACTGTTTGGTTTTGCGCTCCACCGTCTGGGCAGCAAAGGCCAACTGATTTTTAACGTCATCGAAAGTTTCTCGCAGGTCATCTTCGGCATCATCAATATGATCATGCGTCTGGCGCCTATTGGTGCGTTCGGGGCAATGGCGTTTACCATCGGTAAATACGGCGTCGGCACACTGGTGCAACTGGGGCAGCTGATTATCTGTTTCTACATTACCTGTATCCTGTTTGTGGTGCTGGTATTGGGTTCAATCGCTAAAGCGACTGGTTTCAGTATCTTCAAATTTATCCGCTACATCCGTGAAGAACTGCTGATTGTACTGGGGACTTCATCTTCCGAGTCGGCGCTGCCGCGTATGCTCGACAAGATGGAGAAACTCGGCTGCCGCAAATCGGTGGTGGGGCTGGTCATCCCGACAGGCTACTCGTTTAACCTTGATGGCACATCGATATACCTGACAATGGCGGCGGTGTTTATCGCCCAGGCCACTAACAGTCAGATGGATATCGTCCACCAAATCACGCTGTTAATCGTGTTGCTGCTTTCTTCTAAAGGGGCGGCAGGGGTAACGGGTAGTGGCTTTATCGTGCTGGCGGCGACGCTCTCTGCGGTGGGCCATTTGCCGGTAGCGGGTCTGGCGCTGATCCTCGGTATCGACCGCTTTATGTCAGAAGCTCGTGCGCTGACTAACCTGGTCGGTAACGGCGTAGCGACCATTGTCGTTGCTAAGTGGGTGAAAGAACTGGACCACAAAAAACTGGACGATGTGCTGAATAATCGTGCGCCGGATGGCAAAACGCACGAATTATCCTCTTAATCTCATCACTTATGCCCGCACTCCCTTCCCCGAGTGCGGGTGTTTGCGCATAATTGACCCCTGTGCCTGAACTTACCACCTGGGTGAGTTCAGGTTTATTTCACTTCTTCCGTGACATTTTCATGTTCTTGCGGTCTAACACGAAGTGTTTTTAACGTCATTTAGACTGACCGACAACGGGCAGTTTTTTTATTACCAGGATAGTTGATCAGGGGTTCACATGCAGGGCACAAAAATTCGACTTTTAGCGGGCGGTTTGCTGATGATGGCCACTGCTGGCTATGTGCAGGCAGATGCGCTCCAGCCTGATCCAGCATGGCAACAGGGGACGCTTTCCAACGGTTTACAGTGGCAAGTGCTGACCACCCCCCAGCGTCCCAGCGATCGTGTTGAAATTCGCCTGCTGGTTAATACCGGTTCGCTCGCCGAAAGTACACAACAGAGCGGTTACAGTCACGCCATCCCTCGTATTGCGCTAACGCAAAGCGGTGGCCTTGACGCAGCACAGGCGCGTTCATTGTGGCAGCAGGGGATCGACCCTAAACGCCCGATGCCGCCGGTAATTGTCTCGTATGACACTACGCTGTTTAATCTGAGTTTGCCCAATAACCGTAACGATTTGCTGAAAGAGGCGCTCTCTTACCTGGCAAATGCCACTGGCAAACTGACTATCACGCCAGAAACCATCAGCCACGCGCTGCAAAGTCAGGACATGGTGGCAACCTGGCCTGCCGATACTAAAGAGGGCTGGTGGCGTTATCGTCTGAAAGGATCAACCTTGTTAGGTCACGATCCTGCCGATCCGCTGAAACAACCCGTTGAAGCGGAAAAAATTAAAGATTTCTATCAGAAATGGTACACCCCGGATGCAATGACGCTACTGGTGGTGGGAAACGTGGATGCGCGCTCGGTTGTCGACCAAATAAACAAAACGTTTGGCGAACTGAAAGGCAAACGTGAAACGCCAGCTCCGGTGCCGACGCTTTCTCCGCTGCGTGCGGAAGCGGTGAGTATTATGACTGACGCGGTGCGTCAGGACCGGTTATCTATCATGTGGGATACGCCGTGGCAGCCGATTCGTGAATCAGCCGCACTGCTGCGCTACTGGCGTGCGGACCTGGCCCGCGAGGCGCTGTTCTGGCATGTTCAGCAAGCGTTAAGCGCCAGTAACAGCAAAGACATCGGTCTTGGATTTGACTGCCGTGTGCTGTATCTGCGTGCGCAGTGTGCCATCAACATCGAATCACCAAACGACAAGCTGAACAGCAACCTTAATCTGGTGGCGCGTGAACTGGCGAAGGTTCGCGATAAAGGTCTGCCGGAAGAAGAGTTCAATGCGTTAGTGGCGCAAAAGAAACTGGAGCTGCAGAAACTGTTTGCCGCCTATGCGCGGGCTGATACCGATATTCTGATGGGTCAGCGGATGCGTTCGTTGCAAAATCAGGTCGTCGATATCGCGCCGGAGCAGTATCAGAAACTGCGGCAGGATTTCCTTAACAGCCTGACGGTGGAGATGTTAAATCAGGATCTGCGTCAGCAGTTGTCGAATGATATGGCGTTAATACTGCTGCAGCCGAAAGGCGAGCCGGAATTTAACATGAAAGCGTTGCAGGCGGCCTGGGATCAAATCATGGCCCCATCGACTGCTGCTGCCGCCACCTCTGTCGCCACGGATGACGTACATCCTGAAGTGACGGATATTCCACCTGCACAGTAATGCCTGATGGTGATGAGTTAGCACAACCATCAGGTATTTATGGATGAGCTGGATAGAGGGGTAACACTTTATCCAGCCTTTTGCATATGCTGCGTTTACGCTGGCATCGCCTCACGCGGGATAATCGCGCCGCGATACTGAATAACGGTACTTGCGGTCAGGTGCCCGCGTTTCGCCGCGTTTTCCGCACTGCCGCCCGTCAAACGTACCGCCAGATAACCGGCGCTGAAAGAGTCGCCAGCTGCGGTGGTATCGATCACTTTTTCTTTCGGCAGTTTCACCGCCGGAACATCCACTAACCCTTCGCCAGCAATGGACACCAGGCAAGAATCCGCCCCGCGTTTCACCACCACTTCTTTCACGCCCGCGTTATGGGTGCGCGCAATGACGTCTTCCACCGGCTGTTGACCCCACAGCGCGTCTTCATCGTCCAGCGTCAGGAAGGCGATATCCGTGCATTCCAGCATTTGTTGGTACACCTGCTGTGTCTCTTCTTTGCTGGCCCACAGGCGCGGACGATAGTTATTGTCGAAAATCACTTTTCCGCCGTTGGCGCGGCATTCGCGCAGCAGGGAAAGCAGCTTTTCGCGGCTGGTCGGGCTTAAGATCGCCAGGCTAATCCCGCTCAGGTAGAGATAATCGAAATTCGCCAGCTCTTCGCAAATCGCCGCAGACTGCTCACTCTCCAGCCAGAATTTGGCGGCGGCTTCGTTCCGCCAGTAGTAGAACGTACGCTCGCCGGTGCTGTCGGTTTCAATGTAGTAAAGGCCCGGCAGACGGTTTTCCATCCGTTGGGTCAGGGAAGTATCAACGTTCTCGCCGTGCCAGGCGTCCAGCATTTGCTGGCTAAAACTGTCCGTTCCCAGCGCCGTTACGTAATGAACGGTTAATGCCGCAGGATCGACCTGACGGGCGATATAGACGGAAGTGTTCAGGGTATCGCCGCCGAAACCGCGCTTAACGTCCGCGCCTTTCTCGGAAAGCTCAATCATGCATTCGCCAATCACGGCAATCTTTTTGGACATAGTCGTGAACCTGATCTGTAAAAAATTAGCGTTAGTTTGCGCTGTGGTGGTTTGCTGGTCAACCATATTAAAACAGTGTTCCATTATTTTTTTGAGCCAGAACGTATTCCTGAAAGATTCCGTTGTGGAGTGAGGAAATTTACCCCGGCCAGGCGGTAAAGTTCTGCCCTTGCGCGCCGATAATCTTTGTCGAGTCCGGGCAGCATCACTTTTAAACACAGGACATCTTTGATGATAAGGCAGGTTATCCAGCGAATAAGCAACCCTGAAGCAAGCATCGAGAGCTTGCAGGAACGGCGTTTTTGGTTGCAGTGTGAGCGTGCTTACACCTGGCAGCCGATCTATCAAACATGCGGACGGTTAATGGCCGTGGAGCTATTAACGGTGGTCACGCATCCCTTGAACCCTTCGCAACGCCTGCCGCCGGATCGCTATTTTACTGAAATCACCGTCAGCCATCGGATGGAGGTTGTGAAAGAGCAGATTGATTTGCTGGCGCAAAAAGCCGACTTCTTTATAGAGCACGGCCTGCTGGCATCGGTCAATATTGATGGCCCTACGCTCATCGCCCTGCGTCAGCAACCAAAAATCCTGCGCCAGATTGAGCGTCTTCCCTGGCTGCGTTTCGAACTGGTGGAGCATATCCGTCTGCCGAAAGATTCAACCTTTGCCTCGATGTGTGAATTTGGCCCGCTGTGGCTGGATGATTTTGGTACCGGGATGGCAAATTTCTCTGCGCTAAGTGAAGTGCGTTATGACTACATCAAAATCGCGCGAGAGCTGTTCGTGATGCTGCGTCAGTCGCCGGAAGGCCGCACACTCTTTTCTCAGCTTTTACATCTAATGAATCGCTATTGTCGCGGGGTGATTGTCGAGGGCGTAGAAACACCGGAAGAGTGGCGTGATGTTCAGAACTCGCCCGCATTCGCCGCACAAGGCTGGTTTCTTTCACGCCCGGCACCGATAGAAACGCTGAATACGGCGGTTCTGGCGCTATAAGCTGCCTCATTTTCCGCCTGGCTGGACTATCTTTAGGACTGGCACAGGAAGAATATGAGGAAGCGAACGATGAGCAAGGCAGGCAAAATAACCGCTGCGATTTCAGGGGCTTTCTTGTTGTTGATTGTCGTGGCGATCATTTTGATTGCAACTTTTGACTGGAATCGACTCAAACCGACCATCAACCAGAAAGTCTCTGCGGAGTTGAATCGTCCGTTCGCTATCCGTGGCGATCTGGGCGTGGTGTGGGAGCGGCAAAAACAAGAAACTGGCTGGCGCAGCTGGGTGCCGTGGCCCCATGTACACGCGGAAGACATCATTCTTGGCAATCCACCGGATATTCCCGAAGTCACGATGGTGCATTTGCCACGCGTAGAGGCAACGCTGGCCCCGCTGGCGC
The DNA here is from genome assembly GCF_948475835.1 of uncultured Escherichia sp. NCBI lineage: Bacteria > Pseudomonadati > Pseudomonadota > Gammaproteobacteria > Enterobacterales > Enterobacteriaceae > Escherichia > uncultured Escherichia sp. Next base: position 35,315 of record NZ_CAOLGM010000022.1, read on the forward strand.
TGCTGACCAAAACGGTCTGGCTGCCGTGGATCAAGCTCGAAAAGCCCGACGCGCGCCTGATTCGCCTCTCCGAAAAGAACAATAACTGGACGTTTAATCTCGCCAACGATGATAACAAAGACGCGAATGCAAAGCCGTCGGCATGGTCGTTTCGGCTGGATAATATTCTTTTCGATCAAGGGCGGATCGCCATTGATGACAAAGTAAGCAAAGCGGATCTGGAGATTTTTGTTGATCCGTTAGGCAAGCCGCTGCCGTTCAGCGAAGTTACTGGATCGAAAGGTAAAGCGGATAAAGAAAAGGTGGGCGATTACGTTTTTGGCCTGAAGGCGCAGGGACGTTATAACGGTGAACCGCTCACGGGTACGGGAAAAATAGGCGGTATGCTGGCGCTGCGTGGCGAAGGGACGCCGTTTCCGGTACAGGCTGATTTCCGCTCTGGTAACACCCGTGTTGCTTTTGATGGCGTCGTGAATGACCCAATGAAGATGGGCGGTGTCGATTTACGGCTTAAATTTTCTGGCGATTCACTGGGTGATCTCTATGAACTGACGGGCGTTCTGCTGCCCGATACCCCGCCGTTTGAAACGGATGGTCGGCTGGTAGCGAAAATCGACACTGAAAAATCGTCGGTCTTTGATTATCGCGGTTTTAATGGGCGAATTGGCGATAGCGATATCCACGGTTCTCTGGTCTACACCACCGGAAAGCCACGACCAAAACTGGAAGGTGATGTCGAGTCGCGGCAATTGCGGCTGGCGGACCTGGGACCGTTAATTGGCGTTGACTCCGGGAAAGGGGCAGAAAAGTCGAAACGGTCTGAACAGAAGAAGGGCGAAAAAAGCGTTCAGCCTGCGGGCAAAGTGCTGCCTTATGACCGCTTCGAAACCGATAAATGGGACGTTATGGATGCCGATGTTCGCTTCAAAGGGCGGCGCATTGAGCATGGCAGTAGCCTGCCGATTAGCGATCTTTCTACTCATATCATCCTCAAAAATGCTGACCTGCGCCTGCAACTGCTGAAATTTGGCATGGCGGGCGGCAGCATTGCGGCGAATATCCATCTGGAAGGCGATAAAAAGCCGATGCAGGGGCGGGCAGATATTCAGGCTCGTCGACTGAAACTGAAAGAACTGATGCCCGATGTGGAACTGATGCAGAAGACGCTGGGGGAAATGAACGGTGACGCGGAACTACGCGGTAGCGGTAACTCGGTGGCGGCGCTTTTAGGCAACAGTAACGGCAACCTGAAACTGTTGATGAATGACGGGCTGGTGAGCCGCAACCTGATGGAGATTGTTGGGCTGAATGTCGGCAACTACATTGTCGGTGCGATATTTGGTGACGATGAGGTGCGGGTGAACTGCGCGGCGGCGAATCTGAATATTGCCAACGGCGTGGCGCGCCCGCAGATTTTTGCTTTCGATACTGAGAACGCGTTGATTAATGTTACCGGCACGGCAAGTTTTGCTTCGGAACAGCTGGATTTGACTATTGATCCGGAGAGTAAAGGGATTCGGATTATCACACTGCGTTCGCCGCTGTATGTGCGTGGGACGTTTAAAAATCCGCAGGCTGGGGTGAAAGCCGGGCCGTTGATTGCCCGTGGTGCTGTTGCTGCGGCACTGGCAACGCTGGTAACACCGGCGGCGGCGTTACTGGCACTGATCTCACCTTCCGAAGGGGAGGCTAATCAGTGTCGGACGATATTGTCGCAGATGAAGAAGTGATGAGGTTGGATTGTGTTTGCTGGTGAGTTCGGGAGCAGCGTGTTCCCCTCACCCTAACCCTCTCCCCAAAGGGGCGAGGGGACTGTTTTGTGCGTGTTGAAACAACGAGTACCGCTTTTCCGTTCACTTTCTGGGGGAGGGCTGTTATGTTCGCGATATAACATCTCGCTCCGCTTTTCTCCCTCTCCCTTTCAGGGAGAGGGCTGGGGTGAGGGTGGCTGCCCACACGATACTTACAACGACTGATGTCGCGTCTCATGGGTCAGCAGCAGGGCGATTAACGTCAAGCCAGCCATCGCCGCCAGATATAACCCCACCGCACCTAACCCGTAGTTAGTCTGCAACCAGGCTGCGATATACGGCGCAACGGAAGCCCCGAGAATCGACGCTACGTTGTAAGAGAACGATGCTCCGGTGTAACGCACTTCTGTTGGGAACAGCTCTGGTAACAGCGCGCCCATCGGCCCGAAGGTCAGCCCCATCAGACTTAACCCCAGCAGCAGGAAGGCAAAAACCAGAATCGGGTTGCCAGAACCGAGCAGCGGGTTAAAGGCGAACAGCGCGAACAGGATGATCAGCGTGGTGATAATTACCATGCTTTTACGGCGACCAAAGGCATCAGCCAGTAATCCGGCGACTGGCACCATCACGCCAAAACCAATAACTGCCATCATCAGCATCCACAACACTTCGTTACGCGGCAGGCCAAGCCCAACTGGCGCGGCGGCGGTACTGAAGGTCATAGAGTAGACCGTCATGATGTAAAACAGCGTATAGGTTGCCAGCATAATGAACGTACCCAGTACGGTTACGCGAACATGTTTGGTCAGCAGCGTACCCAGCGGGATCTTCACCTGTTTTTTCGCTTTAGCGACTTTCTCAAACACCGGCGACTCATGCAGCGACACGCGAACATACAGGCCGATAATGACCAGCACCGCCGAGAAGATAAATGGCACACGCCAGCCCCAGCTCATAAACTGCTCGTCGGTCAGTAGCCAGGAAAGCAGCAAGAAAGTGCCGTTGGCAAAGAAGAAGCCAATCGGTGCGCCCAGCTGTGGGAAGGAGCCATACAGTGCACGTTTGCGCGGTGGGGCGTTTTCAGTCGCCAGCAGCGCCGCGCCGCCCCATTCACCGCCTAAGCCCAGACCCTGACCAAATCGAGCCAGCGCCAGCAGCAGCGGGGCGAAAATACCAATCGTGGCATAGCCCGGCAGCAGACCAATCACCACGGTCGAAATCCCCATCGTTAGCAACGAGGCGACCAGCGTCGCTTTACGCCCAACGCGATCGCCAAAATGACCAAAAACGGCAGAGCCAATGGGGCGCGCGACGAAGGCGATGGCGAAGGTGGCGAGCGACTGTAGCGTTGCTGCCGTTGGATCGCCCTGCGGGAAGAAGATATGCGGAAACACAATAACGGCCGCAGTGGCGTAAATGTAAAAGTCGAAGAACTCAATGGCCGTGCCAATGAGAGAGGCGACAAGGACTTTATTACGCGAGTTGATTGGCGTGTATTCTTGCTCGTGGTCGAGTGTTGTGGCTGTTGCTTGCATAATCTTTTCTTATTTTTTGGCTAACGAATAGCCATATTACGCACAGCAAAAGTGATATTTCAATGTGTAACAAATCGCGGAAATGGTCAAAAACCAGGCAAAAAGGGGATAATGTTTAGGCCAGTGATTTTTCTTCTATGAAATGCTTCACATAATTTTATAAATAGTGGATAAAACTGGTTTCAGGTTAAATAAAAGTTACCAACTGGATTTATATGCTGGGGTTATGAGTTGGAATGAAATTGTTTGCTCCCAAATAGATGGCTGAAGAGGCTCTGGGGAAGAGTTTCAAGAGGTTATGTGCGCATTATAGCCGGATGCGATGCTGGCGCATCTTATCCGGCCTACGGGGAGCCAGGCCGAATAAAATCGTATGCCGGATAAGGCGTTTACGCCGCATCCGGCCTATTTTAAGGCTGCGTTTTCCCTGGCATTCGCGGGTCGTCTTTATATTCGGCGGTGGCAATCCACGCCGCGCAAAACAGCGTCAAACGGGCGAAGAAGTAGAAAAATGCCATCAGCCCCAGCACGGAACCAAATGCTGCGCCAGAGGGGGATTTCATCAGCGATGGCAAGGTGTAAGTCATCACGATTTTAATCACTTCAAAACCAATAGCAGCCAGAAATGTTCCGCGAATCAGGGCTTTTTTGCGCGGACGGTGGCGCGGCAACCGCCAGAAGATCCAGAAGAAAAGCAGATAGTTGGCGAAGATGGAAATCGCCAGGCCAATCAACCGCCACGTCGGTTTCAGCCACTCAATGCTGTTCAGGTGCAGGGCGCTAATAATCATTTGCTGCGCCGAACCGGCAACCGAGGTGATCGACAGCGTCACAATCAGCGCAATTAACAAACCAATCAGTGAAATAAAATCACGCAGATATTTTACCCAGAACTTCTCCTGATCTTGCGGCGAGCGTTCCCAGACATCGCGCGACTGGGCACGAATCGCTTCACGCAGGTTACCCATCCAGTTGATGCCAGAATAAAGCGCCACCGCCAGGCCGACAAGCCCTACAGTCGTACGCTGCTGAACGGCGGTGTTGATGGTGTTTTTCAACGTGGCGGCTAGCGTCGGATCGCTGATGTTTTGCAGAATTTTGTCGAAGATATCCTGTAGCAACATCGGATGGGAGGCCAGCACAAAGCCCCCTGCGGCAAACGACACCATCAAAATCGGGATCATCGATAAAAATGAGAAATAGGTGATAGCCGCACCAAACTGGTTACCCAGCCGATCGTTAAAGCGTTCTGTCGCGCGAATCAGGTGCGCAATAACCGGTTGGCGTTGGACTTTTTCGGCAGTAGTGGTGACGGTTTCCAGCGCCTGGCTAACTTTGCCGCCTTTCTCGCTATTATCCAACTGCTTAATCGGCTCGTGCTCCAGATCCTGGGTGGGACGTTTGATCTCGTTTTCCTGCGTCATCCGCTCTTTTGTCCTTCTGTCGTGGTCATTCTTAAAAAGTATAGTCGGTCAGTCCAGGTGCTCTTTCATTACGCCAGCCAGCCACTGCATAAACAGGTTTACACGCCGGGAAAGCTCCCGACGCTGCGGGTAAACCAGCGAAAGGGAGAGCGGCTCGGCACGGTAGCCTGGCAACACTTCAATAAGCCGCCCGGCACGCAGGGCTTCGCGCACGGCAATGCGCGGGATCTGAATAATCCCCAGACCGGCAAGACCGGCGGCGAGATAGTTTTCGCTACTGTTTACCGTCAACATGCCGCCAGACTTAAACCACTGGACGCCATTAACGCTGGCAACCTCAAAACCTAACGGATGTACACCCAGGTGCGGTGTATAACGCACTATTGCGTGTGAAGTCAGATCATCGGGGCTTTGCGGATAACCAAAGCGCGTCAGATAGTGCGGACTGGCACAGTTGACCATGGTCAGTTTGCCGAGGGGACGGGCGATAACGCCATCTTCCGGTAACGCGCCAGTGCGTATCACGCAATCAAAACCATCATGAAGAATATCTACCGGACGGTCATGGCTACTCAGTTCCAGCTCAATTCCCGGATGCAGATAGAGAAATTCCGACAGGCGCGGCAGTAACAGGCTTTTCGCGATTCCTGGCGGGATGTCGATGCGTAATTTACCGCTGATACTGGTGGCATCCTGTTGAAAGAGACCGTCCAGTTCGCTGAGATTACTCAACACATCTTTTGCTCGTTGATAATAGGTCATGCCTTCTGGCGTGAGTTTGACCCGTCGCGTGGTGCGCTGGAGAAGCTGGGTGCCAAGTTGATGTTCCAGTGCCTGTATCTGGCGCGAAACACTTCCTTTTGGCAAAGCAAAGAAATCCGCCGCGCGGGAAAAACTTTCCAGCTCCGCGACTTTGATGAACAACTGCATTGCGTGAATTTTATCCATTTCTTTGACCGATTGTTGTTCACAGCGAAACAGTAACGCGCATATCGCATTGTTTATTGTTTTTTCTAACATCTAATGCCGGGTTTCACAATGTTGTCATGACGAATGTGGCGATTTCTCAGCAGGAAAAGGGCGGAATAGCTTTCTGAGAAAGGTGAATCCCCCTAAACAGAGCGTATTTTTCAGCGATTCCCTTTAAAGTGAATAGAGGACGTGTTGGCTATTTGTGCTTATTTTTGTCTCATTGCCGTTTGTTATTTTTGCTTGTGGTCGCGGAGTTTCATTTTTAATTGCATGCGTACTAACCACCAATATAAGGAAATCCTCAAAATTGTTTTAAATAGTGCCCTCGACATGTAATTTCAGGCGTTTAGCTGTAACTATTTATATCGGTAACTATTTTCTACGCGTCATCTCTGTAGAATGGCCACCGCCAAATGGCGAATTCTTATTTTTTCTCGCGGGTAATACCCTTCCACTACTTAAGTCTTTTTAACGTATTCAGGTGGAGATTCAGTTATGCAAATAGTCATGTTTGACAGGCAGTCAATATTTATTCATGGAATGAAAATCAGTTTACAGCAGCGTATTCCAGGAGTGAATATTCAGGGGGCCAGTCAGGCAGACGAGTTATGGCAAAAGCTGGAAAGTTACCCTGAAGCCTTAGTTATGCTCGATGGCGATCAGGATGGTGAGTTTTGCTACTGGTTGCTGCAAAAAACCGTGGTGCAGTTTCCTGAGGTTAAGGTGTTAATCACGGCGACGGATTGCAATAAACGGTGGTTACAGGAAGTTATTCATTTTAATGTGCTGGCCATTGTGCCTCGTGATTCAACCGTCGAGACATTTGCGTTGGCGGTAAATAGTGCGGCGATGGGGATGATGTTTCTGCCTGGAGACTGGCGGACGACGCCGGAAAAGGACATTAAAGATCTCAAATCGTTAAGCGCCCGCCAGCGGGAGATTTTAACCATGTTAGCGGCGGGCGAATCAAATAAGGAGATCGGCAGAGCGCTGAATATCAGTACCGGAACGGTAAAAGCGCATCTGGAATCCCTGTATCGCCGTCTGGAAGTGAAAAATCGCACCCAGGCGGCAATGATGTTAAATATCTCCTCCTGAAGAGGATAATTTTACAGCCAGCAGGAAGTTAGCGGCTGGCTGTAAAAATATTATGGTTCGCCGTACAAACCAATTAAACGGCGTACCACACCGTTAGTCCAGCCAAACCCATCCTGCAACGGATACTCGCCACCGCCGCCTTCGCGGGGAACACCATCGGCAATATGGTATTTCTCGATCATTTTGTGCTGTTCCAGATAGAACTGATTCACCGTTTTCAGCCAGCTGCGCGCGATTTCATCACCCAGAAGGTCATCGCCATACATTTTAAATCCCTGAATTGCCATCCATTGTAACGGTGCCCAGCCATTGGGTTTATCCCACTGTTCACCGGTTTCGTACTCGCTTGCCAGAATCCCGCCAGGTGTCAGTAACCGGCTGCGTACGGCGTTTGCCAGACGATCGGCCTGTTCATGGTTCGCCATGCCGACATAGAGCGGCACAATGGCGGCAGCGGAAAACAGCGCCAGTTGTTCGCGTCGCCAGTCGTAATCGCGGTAGATGCCGTTTTCATCATCCCAGAGGTAACGGTTTACCGCATCGCGACGGGCACTGGCCTTCTGGCGGAACAGCGCTTCTGTCTCTTTCTCGCCTTTCAGCGCCGAGATGTTGGCGATGGCGCTCTCCAGTTTAAACAGGAAGGCATTCAGATCGATGGGGATGAACTGGGTGGTACGAATGCTCGCCAGACGACCAGTATCACGCAGCCAACGGGAAGAGTAATCCCAACCTGAGGCCGCTCCCGCGCGTAAATCGCGGTACACCTCGTTGGGCGGGCGACCAGAATGTTTCGCGGTTTCAACGTCCTCAAGCCAGGATTCGTCACGCGGCGTGTCGCGATCGTCCCAATAACGGTTGAGCAGCGATCCGTCCGGCATCCGCACAACATGGCGATAGGCCTGATTAGGGATCAACGATTCTGCACCGTCCATCCAGAAGGCATATTCCATTTTAAGGTGGTCGAGATAGCGGCGCGCACCGCGTACACCATCTTCTTCAAACAACTCCACCATCAGCGCAAAAACCGGTGGTTGCGATCGGCTCAAATAATAGGTGCGGTTGCCGTTGGGGATGTGACCATAGTTTTCGATCATCCAGGCGAAGTTATCGGCCATGCATTTCAGCAAATCTTCCCGACCACTTTCCGCCAGCCCCAGCATGGTGAAATAGGAATCCCAATAGTAGGTTTCGCTAAAACGGCCGCCCGGGACAATATATGACTGCGGTAGCGCCAGCAGAGAAGACCACGGAATGTGATCCTGTGGTTCGCGGGTTAGCACCGGCCACAGCTGGTCGATATGCTCTTTCAGGGAATTTTGCGGGTCCGATACATACTCGCTGGAGTAGACCTCCGGCAGCCAGAAGTGATTTTCAACAAACTTGCGCAAGTCAAAATCACGATGACGGCGCACTTTACGGTAGCGGATTAAAATATCCAGCGGGTCCATTTTGGGTGCGCAGTCGGGAAAGGTTTTACTGTCGGGGAAAATTTTCGCCGACTGAACATGCTCGAACAGTTCGAGATAGCGATCGGCAGGCGTTAGCGCATCAGAGGCGGGCAGCCCTTCAATCATCTCGGGTTCCGGTTCTGCCTCGATCATCTCATCCAGTTTTAATTCATACGGGTCCAGCTCATAGCAGAGATCGACTTCGATCATCAGTTCGTCTGGATTAGGGTTTTGAATTTTCTGATTGAGCATAAGGATCCAACCTCCGAAATTCGTCGCTAATTATCGGGCTTTTCTTTAAGGGTAGTCATTCGCTCCGCCTGGTGGGCGACAAAGCGTGCGGTGGATCACGTTTATTAACCTGTCAAAAAATATAACGCACTAATATCCATGGAATTTATAAAAATACGGATTTCGTGTTGTTTTTCATTTTCAGAACATTCAATCCTGCTCTCGCCGCAATCATGATATGCCATTCCTGATCTGGGTAATAGGCACAGGCTATCTTATTGATAGTTTATATTCATGTAATTGATTGATTCCTATCAAAAAGCGTATCTCCCTGTTTTTTATGATGGCTTTGTCTCGCAGAGACGTTTGCAGCATTCTGGAAAATTTTCTGGGTCACAATAACTCACCACCGTGAGGGAAGAATAATGAAAATGGTCTCACGTATTACCGCGATCGGCCTGGCTGGCGTCGCGATTTGCTATTTAGGGTTATCTGGTTATGTGTGGTACGACGATAATAAACGCAGTAAACAGGCCGATGTTCAGGCATCTGCTGTCAGTGAAAATAATAAGGTTTTAGGCTTTCTCCGCGAAAAAGGATGCGACTATTGCCACACACCTTCGGCAGAATTACCCGCCTATTATTATATTCCTGGCGCGAAACAGTTGATGGATTACGACATTAAGCTTGGATATAAATCTTTTAACCTCGAGGCCGTGCGTGCGGCACTGCTGGCTGATAAACCCGTTTCGCAAAGCGATCTGAATAAGATTGAATGGGTGATGCAGTATGAAACTATGCCACCAACGCGTTATACCGCGCTACACTGGGCGGGTAAGGTGAGTGATGAAGAGCGGGCGGAAATACTGGCCTGGATTGCAAAACAGCGCGCGGAATATTACGCCAGCAATGATACTGCTCCGGAGCATCGCAATGAACCGGTGCAGCCCATCCCGCAAAAACTGCCTACCGATGCGCAAAAAGTGGCGTTGGGCTTTGCGCTGTATCACGATCCCCGTTTATCGGCTGATAGCACCATTTCATGCGCTCATTGCCATGCGTTGAATGCGGGGGGCGTCGATGGCAGAAAAACATCGATTGGTGTTGGTGGCGCAGTTGGGCCGATTAACGCGCCGACGGTATTTAACTCAGTATTTAACGTTGAGCAGTTCTGGGATGGTCGTGCGGCAACATTGCAGGATCAGGCAGGTGGACCGCCGTTGAACCCGATTGAAATGGCGTCGAAATCCTGGGACGAAATTATTGCTAAGCTGGAAAAAGATCCGCAGCTTAAAGCGCAGTTCCTCGAAGTTTATCCGCAAGGTTTCAGTGGCGAAAATATTACTGATGCCATTGCTGAATTTGAGAAAACATTAATTACGCCGGATTCCCCATTTGATAAATGGTTGCGTGGAGATGAAAATGCGCTGACGGCGCAACAGAAAAAAGGCTATCAATTATTTAAAGATAATAAATGTGCAACTTGTCATGGTGGTATTATTCTCGGCGGACGTTCCTTTGAACCGTTGGGGCTGAAAAAAGACTTTAACTTTGGGGAAATTACGGCGGCGGATATTGGTCGTATGAATGTGACTAAAGAAGAGCGTGATAAATTGCGTCAGAAAGTACCCGGTTTACGTAACGTTGCTTTAACGGCACCGTACTTCCATCGCGGTGACGTGCCGACGCTGGACGGGGCGGTGAAACTGATGCTGCGCTATCAGGTAGGCAAAGAGCTGCCGCAGGAGGATGTGGATGATATCGTAGCTTTCCTGCACAGTCTGAACGGGGTGTACACGCCGTATATGCAGGATAAACAATAATTAATTTGATCGCCCGAACAGGAATGTTTGGGCGATTTTTATTACGATAATAAAG